>CAYPAC010000185.1:0-2603 GCA_964408615.1 uncultured Methanosarcinales archaeon | reverse complement strand
TCCTGGTCGTTAGTGTTTCTTAAAGGACGTATAAAGTCGTAGCTTGTTGATTCTGATAAGTATACTACTTTTAAAACTTCTAATGATTCATCTAGCGCATAATAAGCATTTGACCTGAATCCTCCATTAACTCTCAACAAATATTTTCCTCTTGAGTAACGCAAGCCCAGCAAATTTTTTTCTTCGTCACTTATTTCTTTGAATGTAGCATGACCTGGAGGGCATCTGCCAACATCGCCACCTTTTGCAATTACTTCTTTTGGTAGGAAATAATTGTCAAATATGAAATCTTGTGCAGTGTGTTCAGCCAGTAAAGGATTACTATATTCTTCCGGTTTTAATTTTTCTTCTAATACTTGTTTTATAAAAGTGTTAACTCTGTCTTGGTGTGCTTGGTAAGAAGCATCTTCTGAAGGTGTTAACTCAAATTTTACTGGTTCTTCTCCAGTTTTGTAGTTTACAACCGCTCTTAAAACTAGATTTGCATCTAATTCGTAAGTCACATCCCAAGTATCGTGGTGTGTGTAAACAGTTAAGTTATAGCCAGTTTCTACTTTTTTTAGTTCAACACCACAAAAACCATTCTCATTATATTGCTCTCCAAAATAAGAATTTTCAGTTATTTGTTCTAGTTTTGATGAGTATTCTTGAAATAAAGGATTTACTGTGTTTTGTTCTGTAGGTGAATTTGTTGATTCTTGTTGTGAAACAGAGTCATTTGTGTTTGTTTCGTTTGTTCTAATTAAAGCCATGTTGTGCAGCCCTTCTTCACAAAGCCTCTTATATTCATCAACGGCTCTTTGAAGTTCTTCAACTCGCGGATCTACTTTTGGTGTGTTTGCGCAAGCAGGAATTAATAATGTCGCGCTTAATAAAATTGCAGATAATGTTTTTTGTCCTTTCATTTAATCAATCCTCCAAAATAAGGCAATTATCCGTGGCAAATTTATAAATGTTATTATCTAAATTTTTTGTTTGTGGAATAAAATTTTCTCAGTTTCAGAGTGGGAGGATAATTCTTTTTAAACTCGGACTGCTGTGCAGTCCTCGTACTGCAGCGCGGTAAAAGAGTGAGTGTTTTTTTGTGTGAGGTGAAAAATATGGAAAATATGAGCTTTAAGAGAGTTTTTTATGTAGGTTTGGATGTGCATAAGAATAGTATTTCTTATGCTGTTCGTGACCAGTTTGGTCAAATAGTTGTTGAAGGTAAAACTGCAGGTTTTTACAAAGCAGTTAAGGAAGCTTTAGAACCTTACTTGCTTTCTTGTGTTGTTGGTCTTGAAGCTTGTTGCTGTTTTTATCATATCTACAAAGGTTTCAAGGATGATGGAGTTAAAGTTAAAGTTGCTAACATGCATCAAATTAGGCAATTGATTACTAAAAATGACACGTTAGATGCACGAAGGTTGGCGGAAATGTTGCGCATTAACAGCTTTCCAGAAAGCTACATTCCTGACGAGAACATAAAGCGTTTGAGAAGCCTAGTAAAATTTCGCCACGGAGTAAGAACTGAAAAAATAAGTTTGAAAAATAAAATTCACTCAATTCTCATCATGAATGGAGCGAAAATACCTCACAAACCATTCACAAATTCATGGACTGAAATATTTCTCAAATACTTGAAAGAAAGCGATTCTTTTGAATTAAGAATCGCTTACGATTATTACTTAAGCACTGCTGAGCGTTTGAAACGTGTTGAAAAAGAAATGATTGCTTTTGTTGAAAAAAATTGGCCTCGAGAATTTCAGAAACTAAAAAATCTTGACGGCTTCGGAGAAATACTTTCTTCATACATAATATCTGAAACACACCCAATGAGCCGTTTCTCAAACGAAAAAAAATTAAGACGCTATGCGGGAGTTGTTCCCGCAACAAAAGAATCAGACAACACAACATATTATGGAAGAATTCCAAAAACATCAAGCAGAAAATTACTACGTTACGCACTCACATCAGCAGCAACATCAATAATCAGAACAAAAACAAAACTCTCACAATACTATTACAAAAAGAAAAAACAAAAAAAAAGCTACAAAATGGCAAAACTAGCAGTAGCAAACACAATAAGCAACATAGTATACAAAACACTAACAACAAACTAAACGCTCAACAACAAAAAAATATTGTTGGGTGGTAATGTCAAGAAGTTGCCCTTACGGCGGCATGGATTTCCACAAAAAAATCCTCGTCTTTCAGAGTGGGCAACCAATGACTTACCACAATGGGCCAACACACAAAACAGTGTGCCAGAACCCTTATAGAAGTGTGTCGTCAAAGATTGACACTACCACCACAACACTTAAATAAAAGGAGCAAAATATAAATGTAACCCAAAAAAAACATTATCATAGAAGGCCGCCGTGATGAATGTGCTTGTAGAGTTTCTCAATGTTTTTGGCGGCAGTATAGTGAATCCAGAAAAAATTGAATTATTATTTGAGTGCACTTGAATGATTTTTTGTTTATTATTTTTCAACGCGCTAGCGTTGACAAAGTGTTCCGCCTGCTTAATCCAGAATAAAACTCGGTAAGCACAAAGAGTCTGCAGGCGGCAAGGGGAAAATTTTTGATAACAAAACAAATCTGTTAACCGATCTCTATCT
>CAYPAC010000184.1:0-2624 GCA_964408615.1 uncultured Methanosarcinales archaeon | reverse complement strand
CGCGAAAGCACCACGTTTTTAAAGCAAATTCATTGATACAAATTATGAGTGAACTAAAAAAAGGGTTAGAATATGTTGTGTTAACATCAGACTCTGGCGGAGACGAGCATGCAGACGGCAATCTTGAAGAAGTACGAAAAGGCAGTATATCTGTACTAAGACTAACAGCAGAATACATCAATAAAACACCACAAATTGCGGCGTGGTTAAATACAGGCGACATTGACGATTTGTATTTAGCAGGAATGGCGGCAACAAAAGACGGCAAATTTAACTTAAAAGAATTTCTCCAAGGCAATGCAGCACTCTATGCCGCAATGAACGAAGTATACAAACAATGCAGACTTTCACGAGAACAAAAATTAGTTGTATTAGGAAACCAGGACGTGCCAGGAACATTCCTAAGCAATGTAGAAGACTGCACACTCGTCGGAGCAGATATAGAAACTATTGCCGCAATAATACAACAACAAACACAAGGAAAAGCACACATAAAACCAGCTGTACAACCATTAGCACAAATTGGAGAAATTCCAGTCATAGGCGCAATGAACACTGTTGAATGTCCGAGAAGCATACCGCAAGAAGATGCACCATTTATAATACCACAATGCGGCTTTGGACCAAAATTTTATGAACAATACGCACAAGTATATGCTGAAATTCTTCAAGGAAAATATTATCTAATGTCACATAAAGGACTAATCGACAAAAGAGATGCATTCAGAAAACAAGAAGACACAATACACAAAATAGCAACAAATTCTTTAGCATCATTCGAAGCACACTGGCACGAAATATGCGCAAACAAAGTAGGCGAGACTTACAGATTCAGAAGCGGCACAAACCATTTTCTAATTATTGGACTTGACAAGGAAAGCGGAAAACCAGCAGATATCAAAGCAGTACCGTTTCTTTAAGGTTCTTCTTCACCAACAGGCAAATCAAATGGTTGTCCGGTATCTGGAGGATTAGTAGAACGTTTGTGTTGCTCTGCAGCAGCTCTTTGAGCTTGTTGTTCCGGCGCAGCCAAATCAGCTTCTTTTTTCTTACTAACCAGACCATTATTACGTGTTGTTTTTCCATTAGCAACAGCCCCTGCAGGCAAATGAGCTGTATGAGGAACATCCTTCAGCCACACTTTTATGATAAATAATAACAGGAAGAAAACAAAAAACAAAATAATAAAAACATCACTGCCGCGACCAAACCAGCCCATGCTGTAAAAAACACTGCCACCCACAAGCATAATGACAATAAAAAAAACAGCATTCCACCATTTATTCTCAGGCAAGTGCTGAACGCCGAGCAAACCCAAAAGCAGGACAACAGATAAAATGATGACTGCAAACAAGCCAGCATACTGAATAATTGATGTAGTAATGCCAAGAACATGCGACGAGCCGACGACAAACAAAGCAACAATGATTGAAACAGCAGCATTCAAGTTATGACGGGGATGATTTTTTTCAACACCCAAAACACGAGTTCTTTCAAGAAGAGCATAAACAATTGTAAGAACGATAATGAAAGGCAAAAAAATGTCAACAAAACCAACCTTTACAAGAAACGCAAACAAAGGATCAACTTTAGTAGGCATAACAACACTAATAATTTATGTGTATAAATATTTTGTTACAACAACTTTATTAATACGATAATTTTGACAGCAAAAAAATGACAAAACGAAGATACTATAACGGGTGCGAGTACAACTTCAGACCAAGCAGGCAGACCATAGAACACGCAATACACGCACAAGGCAGAAATGCACGAAGACTTGACATTACGAGCGAGCATTTGCCAATGCCTGAAACACCAATCAGCATCCGAGCAGTCCAAGAAAACATAGCAACAAGACTCATGCGAATAATAGACTACTTGAGGCAAACAGACACTTCAAAAAACACAGGCGGATACACACTGATGGACAAAAACAAACAATTTGTGCCAGCAGTGCAGGAAAGACTTGAAAAAAAACTATACCTCGACAGACAAAAACAAAGCTATCAACAATTCCTCAACAATCTCGCAGAAGAATTCTACAACTGGCTTGAACTGTCAACAGAACGAAGAAACACAATGGGTGCAGTCATTGAAAAAGATATTGGCGTGTTCATAACACAAACAAGACTTCCATATTGAAATCAGGACAATAATGTGGGGATGACAGAAATATCAGTCGTAAATATTCTTTCTGTGCCCGACTTTCACCACATAAATGCATTCCTTCGCATAATCAATAATACAAATAACCCGATAATCCCCTACACGAAATTTGTATTCATTACTGCCAACAAGCTTTACAAGATGCTCACTTGGCCTAATCCTCAATCTTTCAACTACAGAAATTATGCGTTCCTGAACTCCAGACTCAAGTTTTCCAAATTGTTTCTCTGCTGACTGTGTGAATTCTATCGAGAACAAAAACATCACCGCAAATGATACTTTCTTTTAATCTGCTTGAGCGAAACAGTTTTTCCTGCACGGATTTCAGCCAAGCCAACACCGATATCTCTTTTTGTCTCCTCATTAACTTCTTTGGAATCTTCAAGCAACTCCCAAATGATATCCTCATAGCTCTCTTTGTCATACATTTTTTTAAACCGAAGCGCATTAACCAA
>CAYPAC010000183.1:0-2640 GCA_964408615.1 uncultured Methanosarcinales archaeon | reverse complement strand
ATATTTGTAGATAACTTTATAAACACATTCACTAAAACTGCAGTGATGGAAAATAATTTTTTTTCTGCAACAAAGGAAAAGCTGTATATCTTGTTTGGTTTTGTTGCATTGCGTTGGCTTCTTGGTTATCTTAATCACATTAATTTTGCTGCTAAAGTTCCTTTTTTTGTTAACATGTTTTTGGCTGCTGTTGACCTTGTTGTTTCTTTACCTTTGAAGATTGTTTTTGCTACTCCTTCAATTAAGTCTTTTTTTGTTTCTCAGGTTGGTGTTGTTTTCTTTTTTGCTTTGTTGATTGGTTATTGGTATTTGTTTGCATGTATTTTAATGCACGCTTACAAACAGCTTAACAGGCAGGATGCTGAATTAAGCTCTGTTGGCGCTGAACCTACCCATAATTCAGAAACTGTTTCTAATCAGGAAAATAATGAAGAAGTTAATGTGAAGTTCAAGTTTTAATCATGTCAGAAACTGCTCTCGACGTACGCTACTGACTTCAGTCTGCGGAAAGGACGAGCAGTTTCTGAGCATGCTCAAGAACCACGCGCTATTTTGTATAATATATCGTTATCACTTCACGCCACCTGCTTTAGCGGGTGGTTCTTGACATTTTTTCAATTTCTTTCACTGTCGTCGCGTGTTCTGGTTTTTTGTCTGTTCTGTAGCGCAAAAATCTTGGAAATCTTAATGCCAGTCCTTTTCCTGCAGTGTGTATTGGGCTTTTTGTTATTTCTGCTCCGACTATTTCGACAACAATCGCAGGTTCAAACCAAAAGTCTGGCTCTAAATTTTTATTAATTGTCACTCTTGCTGGTTTTTTATTTGTTTGATATTTTTTAAACTTTGCAGGCATTTCTTTCAGTTGTTCGTCTGTGAATCCTGAGCCAAGCTTGCATAGTGTTTCAAACCGGTCTTTTGTTTTGTTGTAGACTGCGCACAATAATGCCCCGTAACTTCCGCTTCTTTTTCCTCTGCCGTGATAAGCCCCAATAATTACTAAGTCAAATGTGTCTGTCATTTTTTTTGTGTATTCTCGTTTCCATTTTATCCACAGCCATCCGCGTTTTCCAGGGGTATAAAATGAATCATCTGCGCAGGATTTTGCTATGATTCCTTCTCCGCCTCTTTCTATTGTTTTGTTGAAAAATTCTTCAATATCATCTAAATTGTTAGAAACAATTTGTTTTGCAAGTTGTAGTTTTTTTGTTTCCCTTATTATTTTTTTTAATGTTTTTCTTCTTTCTGGATATGGTTTATTTAGGCATGATGTGCCATTTATGTTTAGAACATCAAAAACATAAAAGCATACTGGCACTTTTTTTACGTATTCCGTAACATTGTGTTTTCTTTTTCGTTGCATGACAACTTGGAATGGCAGTAATTTTCCTTTTTCATCTACTGCAACGCACTCACCTTCAATAATGCAGTTTTTTGCTCTGACATTTTTTAAAACCTCTTCAACTATGTCTGGAAATTCACGGGTTATGTTTTCCAGCCGTCTTGAATACAAAATTATTTTTTTACTTTTTTTGTGTGCCTGTATTCTTTCGCCGTCGTATTTTTCTTCTGCAACTATTTGTCCTTTTATTTTTTCCTTTAATTCTTCAAAATGCTTGATGCGTTGCGCAAGCATCATTTGTATTGGTCTGCCAATGATTGTTTTTATTTTTCTTATCCCTTTTATTCCGTTATAGACCAGTGTTTTTGCAAGTATTCCCATATCTGGACAAACATTGTATGCTTGTTCTAATTCTTTTTTTGTTTTTTTTGTTCCGGTGAATGCAATTGCAAGGCTGTCGAGAAGCGTCATGTCTGCTACTCCCAGTCGTAATGTTCCGAGTGCTATTCGCACTATATATTTTGCTTCAAGCTGTGATGCGTTTTTGAGCAGTTGTGCCAGAATATTTATTTTTTTTTCTTGGCTTCCTTCGCCGGCAGTATTGGCTATTTCATGAAGTGATTTAAATATATCTTCAACTGAAAGATTTTTTTTCTTTTTCCCAACTATTTTTTCTGCAACCAGTCCTGCATCGCCTAATTTTTTGTACATTTCTTGCACTGTTTTAATGTTCTTTCCGCAGGAATTTGCAATCGCCTTTAGTGCCATTTTTTCTGCCATGTTGAGATTTATGTCTTCGTAGTCTGAAGCTATTCTTCCAACCGTCATGTATGCTACGTGTTCAACGTCTTTTTTTGGGACTTTTTTTAGAAATACAGATATTAATGCGCGCATTTGGTTTCCGGATGTTATGTTTTCTAATTTGTTGTATAATTCTGCAAGTTTTGCAAAGTCTAATTCTTTCATTTTAGTGTATGGTTGAAAATTTTCTTTCGTGGTGAAAATCCTTGATGAAGTTTTTTAATGCTTTTATTTTGATGTCCGCCCATCTTTGTGTTATAATGATTGTCGCTGCAATAACCGTGCCGTGCCACAAAAGTGTTTTCGTCAGATGGCTGCACATGTAATGATGTCCCTTTCTCTGTTTCAGCGCAATTACTGAATAATCATGTGCGTCTTTTTCTTCCCATAATTGTTGTGCGTTGTCGTCATAAATATCTGATTCTACATCAACAACCAAGTCTGTCATTATGGTGTGTTTTTTTGTGTATTGTTTGTAAAATACATTCTCATTTTTTTTA
>CAYPAC010000182.1:0-2706 GCA_964408615.1 uncultured Methanosarcinales archaeon | reverse complement strand
GTTTGTCATAATGTTTTTAAAGCAGAAAAACATCATTGTATGATAGCATATGAAACTAACGCTTTTGTTTTCTAATGCAGCTAATTTTCGTGGTTCTCATACAATGAATTTTCGTCGGTACTGGAAGCATCATCTTTCTCTTCACGTTCCTGAGAATAAGGAGAATCTTGAAGAACTGGTTGGTCTTGTTCAATCGACAGGTGCTGATGTTGTTGGCTTGTGTGAGGTTGATCGTTGTGCTCATTGGAGCGGCAAGATTGACCAGCCAAAGTATCTTGCTGAACGTCTTGGTTTTGATTATTGTTATGCACAGAATTATCGTTCGCCTGCGCCTTTTATTTATACTGCAGACACTGGAAATGCTGTTCTTTCGCGTTTCAGAATTGACAAGTTTTCAAGCGGGAAAAGAACTTTTAAGCGCAGGCATTTTTATGAAATTATTTCAAAGCCTGTTGGTTCCAAGGAGTTTTTACACGCACAGTATTATTTGCCTAATGGAAGAATGTTGCATGTTGTTTGCACGCATCTGGCTACCAATTTTCAGTCTTTGAGGGGATGGAATGCGCATGACATTGTTGATTATTTTAAGCGCAATATTGTTCCTTTACATGAAAAGTGCGGTGATTCTTACATTTTTATGGGCGACCTTAACACTGTGCCTTTGTATACAAAACAGCGTTGTGGTTTTAATGATTCTTCTTTGGAAGCAATAAATGCTGATGATGGTTTTGCTGATAAATTTCTTAAAAAAGTTACTCAGGCTGTTGAGTATATGTTTCCTGAGGATTATCGTAATGACCGTACATTGTGGGTTTTAAAAGATTCTGGTTTGTTTAAGAGTACTATGGCTCTTGACCCTTTTAATCCTAATCTTGCAGACATTAGTCCTGAATTGTACGGTACATATCCTCAAAAACCAAATCGCATGATTGACTACATTTTTGTTTCGCCGGATATAACTACTACTGACATTATTCCTATTGAGGTTGGTTTTTCTGACCATAAAGCTATTAAAACTGTTGTGGAGCTTCCTGAAAGATGATTGAAACAATTGTTACTGGTTTTTTCGTAATCATTATTCTTGCTATTGGTTTTTTTGTTGGCTACATTATTGCACGTTCAAAAACAAATCATGAATGGGAGGATAAAGTTCCTGACATTCGTGAATCTGCAATTAAACAGTCTCGCTCTGTTCTTACTGGACAATTTAGTGAGCAATTAGCGCCGTACTTGCCTGACTTTCCTTTTAGCCCTTCTGAAGCTCGCTTTGTGGGCAAGCCTATTGATTTCATTGTGTTTAAGGGTCTTGACAACAAATCTCCTGAAGAAATTGTTTTTGTTGAAGTCAAAAGCGGCAAGTCCAGAATGAATGATGTTGAAAAAAAACTCAAAGACGTTATTGAACAAAAAAAAGTGTCGTGGAACGAATACAGAATTCCTGAAGGTGTGACGAAGAAGAAAGAAGCAAAAACTTAAATAGGTCACAAGCTTATTAGAATAATATGGAAACCGTGTCGAAAGAATTTTGGGATGACCAACAATGGGGATTTAAACATCACGCAGATTTGCTTCAAAGATTTAAAGATAAGTGGATTGCAATCTTTAATAAAAAAGTTGTTTGTTCTGGGACAGATTTAAGTAAAGTAACTGAAGACGCAAAAAAAATAACAGGAAAAAAAGAAACCCCTGTCATGTTTGTTGAGTGCGGTGCACATTTGTATTGAAAAAATGACCAAAATCAATGGTTTTTTTGAAACATTCTTAGACAAAGAACTAAATAACAAACTTGGAAGTAGAAGTCACGTAATCAGGGTTCATTGTCTTGTTAGATTGAAAACTCGGTGTTAGGGGGGACAATTATTGTCTAAAGCACACGAATGTTTAAATACCACAAAATATATTCTAATACAAATATTAAAAAGCACAAAGAACACAAAAAATATAAAAAAAATGGCACAAATACAACCCGAACAGTTAATTGAAATTCAGATTAATTCTAGTGATAAGAACAAAGATAAGGCTTTTGAAATAATAAGTGGTTGTCAATTGCCTGTTGTTGCACTTGATGATGAAAAGTATGTAGTTCCTGAATCTTTTTTGGAAACTCTGAAAAAAGAAGGTGTACAAGCTTTAAAAAAAGACGGCGCAAAATGGATATCTATTGGTGCCAACGGGGTAAAGCAAAGTGCATCCGAAAATAAAGGTTGAATTTCTTATACCAACAACTTATAATCCTGATAAAACAGGAAAAAGATGTCCCATCGAGATTTCTAAACGTAGAAAAGTAAAAAATGAAACTATTAAAAAATTTGGTGCGATATCTATGCCAACACATTTAGTTCATGGGGTTTGGATTAATAAAGATGAGGAAAAAGGAACAAAAGAACGTTTCTTTGATATGTGTCAACCGTATAATATTTGCATAGATTGTGATGAAAAGTTTGAAGAAAAACGTTCTAAATGGAAAAAACATCTAGAAACAGGATTTTTGCAACAGGAAATCTTCATGATTTGGTACCCGGTTACGCAAGCGTAATTTTTGTTTTATCGTAACACATTTAAACCCAAAACAAAAGAGATTTATCGTCGTGTTCGATCTTCTAATTCATATGGAACAATATGGCCCACCACATGTTTAATCGTTTCAATATAATCTCTTGCATATACTCGAAGCCGTTTATCTGCATCTTCGCGTGTGTGCGATAT
>CAYPAC010000181.1:0-2719 GCA_964408615.1 uncultured Methanosarcinales archaeon | reverse complement strand
GAATGCAGGAAGGTCCAGTCCCGCGGCTAATGTTGGCGTGTAGCAGATAATTTTCATAACACCTTTTCTGAATGCTTCTTCTATTATGTCTTTTTGCTGTGGGTGTAGTCCTGCGTGGTGGAATACTACTCCTCTTTTACAGCACGCTGCCAGTCGTGAGCATTGTTGTGTTGGTTTTGAGAGTGTGTGCAACAGTTTGTCGGCAAGTTCTGTCCATTCAGTGTCTTGTTTCTTTAATTTTCGTGATATGTCTTCTGCGCATTTTTCTGCAGACCGTTTTGTGTTTACAAATATTAGCGCTTGTTTGTTTTTATCAAGCGTGTCTTTTGCTAAGTCGACTATCGGTTCATCGCTTTTGTAGGTTAAGTTTATTGTTCGCATAGTATTGTATTCCTGTTCATTCTGTTGATGTAGTCGGCTAATTTTTGTTTTGTTTGCTGTTTTAGTTTTTCGTCTAATTGTAACGGCTCAACTTCCGTATCTGTATTAATCTGCGGCATTTCTGTCAGTGTTCCTTTAAATTCTCTGCCTGCTTTGGTTGCTTGTTCTTCAATATCCTTTGCTTTTTTTGTGCCGAAATATTTTATTGCCTGAAATTTTGATACAGTATTTGCTCCTGCTTTTAACAGCAGCTCTATTCTTTCTGTTCTGTCTTCCCATATTCCGCATTGTATGTTTATTGTTGGAAACACGCACCGTATACGCGCTATCCATTCTGCTTGGTATTCTGCTGTTGGTGGTTTTGTGTTTTCAAACATTGTTCTTTTGTGGGGTATTAATCCGTAAATGTGTATTTTGGTTATGTTGTATTTTTTAATAAATTGCTCCAACAATTGAAAATCATTAATTGTTTCTCCAATTCCAACTATGAAAGACATTGCGTTTTGTAGTCCTAATTGTTGTGCATATTCAAACATTTTCTCATATGGTGCTGTTGGTTTTGATGGACAAACTTTTTTGTGCAGTTCTGGGTTTATTGTTTCGATTGAACCAACTACTCCTTTTATGTATTGTGAGTATTCTTTTAATTTATCGACTGCAACTGGCCCGATATTTAACCATATTTTTTGTCCATATACCGCGTAAATGTTGTGCAATAATTCTTTGAGTTCTGTGTGTGTTAGTGCATTTATGCCGCCTGACAAGAATCCTATTTCCCACCCTAATTTTTTGCACAAAATAACTTCTGCGAGTATTGATGCTGTGGTTCTTACTGGTTGTTTTGGCGTGTTTTTTCTGTGTTCGTGCGCGCTCATGTAGCAGAAACCGCAGTCTTTTATGCTGCAATCCCAGCTGTAAAATATTGCGCGTTCAAAGCAAGTTGTTGGTGGAAAGTGCTGTTGAAATGTTTGTTGTGCAGTATTTATTAATTCATTAATTGTTTTCATTGTCATTCCTTGTCATGTTTTTCAGTTTGTACAGTCTGAATTTTTTTATTGATTGTATTGAAAATCTGTGGTCTTCTGGGAATGGGCTTTTTCCTTTGAATTCAAATGAATGAAACTCGCCATGTCCTGCAAGATAATAATCTTGTGGAAATAAGGATGTGTAACTAAACTCCTTTACTAAATCATACTTGCTTGCAGGGTCAATCGACGCATTAAAATAAATTGCATAATCTGACCTGCCAGTCGGTGTTACATTCATTGGGCTGAAGTAATAAATTGCAATTGCTTCTGAGCCGCCATAAGTCAATGTTCCTCCTTGTGGAACATTTTTGTTAAAATACTCTGTAATCAACTCCTGCGGATCGTAATAATGTTCTTGAAGTTCATTAAAAACATATTTTAAAAAATTGCTTTGTATATCGCAGTTCTCACTCAGACAGATTGGGTTTACGTGTAAAATATTAGTGAATAAAACAATTATTGCTAAAATTATTCCAAACAATTTTTTGTTCTGATAAACTGCAAATATTGTATGTGACAGCAAAAAAATTACTGAGTATCCTGCTGGTATGTATGCGTAATGAAACAATGCTCCTCTGAAGCTTGCTGTTAGCAAACTGGTTATGATTATGATGATATGAAAAAAAACAAACTTGTTGACGTAATGTCTGGCAAATGGCAGCAATATTAAAAAAACTGGCAAAGGCAAAAAAAATTTGAAAAACATTAATGTCAATTGATAAAAATTGTTTACATATTCTGAGACTGTCAATTTGTCTGTGTGGTGAATAGCTATATTATTTTGTCCAAAAAAAACAAATGTTAACAAGAAAAAAATAATTGGGCTGATGAACCAGATTGTTTTGTAAACACTTTCTAAAAAGAAAATCGACCACTGCCTGTCAAAGATTGGCAGGATTCTCTCCCGTCGGACTTGGGTCGATTTTCTTTTAGTCCCGAAGATTTTCCACCTATCTGACCACCAGTCATAGACTCGTGGAAAATCTTCGAGGATTTTATTTAAAAATCCTTGTTTGAAAAAAAACAAAAAATAATGAGCTATTAAACCTGCCATCTGCACGAGAAAAATGCCGAAATGATTTAGTACTGCCAGCATGCTGACAATCAAAAAATAAAGTTTTTTATTGTTCTTCACTAATTCTTGATACGCATCAATCATCAATATTGCCAAAACAAGTGCAACTCCATAATAACGTGCAACTCTGAATAACAAAAGATAATAAACTGTTGTCAGTGTTGCTGTGCTTGTTAATAATGCAAGTTTTGTGTTGTTGGTGTGTTTCTTTGTTATGTAATAAACCAGAAAAACA
>CAYPAC010000180.1:0-2735 GCA_964408615.1 uncultured Methanosarcinales archaeon | reverse complement strand
CAGCTGCAGGAGCAAAATACATACAAATAGACGAGCCGGCAATGGCAGAATACCACTGGGAAGAAGAACTCTTCAAAGAAGGACTAAAACGAGCAAGAGGAAATGCAGATGCATACGTAATAACACACATATGCTACGGAGACTTTGAACTAGTGTATAATAGAATGAAAAACTTGGCAGTAGAACAAGTCGACATAGAACTGGCAAATGATTTAGACAAACCAAATACATCCAAAGTACTGCAAATGATGAAAGAAGAACCATTAACAAAATACAAAGATGTGGCTGTAGGAGTAATTGATGTGAGACCACACATTCCTGTTGAAAGCGAAGACACGATTGTAAAAAGAATTTATAATGCACTCGAAATACTTGCACAAAAAGACGAATTACTTGGAAGAATCTGGATAAAACCAGACTGCGGATTCAGAACAACAAAAAATGAAGAAACAGCATACGCAAAAATGAAAGTAATGATGAACGCAGTAAAGAAAGTAAGAGAAGACTTAAATGGCTGACATGTCACAAAATGCCAATAGTGCAGGCATTAATTGATAGAGGACTGTTGTAGCTAAAGATTTAAATACTACTTTTACTACTAAGTAATCTATGGATACTAAAACTGTCAAAATAAGTGCTGAAAATTATAAATGGATCTGTTCCTACGCAGGAGAACTCCAAAAAGAACTCGGCGAACCAATTTCTGTCGACCGTGCACTGGGTTTTTTAGCAAATAAAACTAAATTGAGTGACTTAGCAGGAGCTTGGACTATGAGCGACAAAGAAGCAGCAACAATTATGAAAAATTTACGAAAGGGGTGGTCGACATGGAAGATAAAATCTGCTTAGACACAGACTTTTTAATTCATTTTCTCCGCAACAAAAAAGAAGAAACAGAATTTATCCTTGCTTATGAAAAACATCTTCTTTTCGCTACGACGATTATCAACCTCTTTGAATTGTATTATGGTGCATACAAGTCTGGCCTTCAAAAAAATGTCCTTGAAGTCGAAGAATTACGACATCGACTCACTATTCTTCCCTTAAGCACAGAATCTGTCAAAAAAGCAGGGGCTGTTCTTGCAATGTTAGAAAAACAAGGAAACACCATTGAGTTCAGAGACCTGCTTATCGGCACTGCTGCACAAACAGAAGGATTCTGCATTAAAACACACAACAAGAAACACTTTACTAAAATACCTGAACTTATTGTTAAATAAACGAGAGTGAGGCGAGCGCGTGACGAAAGATATTTATTCGTCAACTACAATAACAGTCTTATGCCAAAAAAATTATAAACAACAAGCATAAACAACAGAATATGTCCACACTTATTGATATTGCAAAACAATTCAAGCAATGCGACAATGAAACAATACGAAGTATATATACACTAATTTTGCTGCGATTAAAAGGAATACAAAGACAAATACAAAAACACGAACACGAATTTAACGAATTTCCAATAAAAGAAAATCCCGTGGCAAGCATGATAACACTAACAAAAACAGAAATAGACGCACTGCAAAGACTGCCAGACAGCTGTTTCAAAATAAAAGCACACGCACTTGACCTTTCTGCAAGACTCGTACAATACAGAGACTGCATAGGAACAGCATTCTGCAAAACAGCACACAACGCATACGACTGGCTGGCAAACAATATTATCACCGCACTAATGAAAGAAATAAGAAGAGATGTCAATGATGCAGAATTGAAAGCAGAAATAAACAATGAATTTACAAAATTCTACGCAGAACTAATAGAAAATACAGCAAGAACCTCCTTGCTGAACAATGTTCAGCAGGACACTGCAAGAATGCAACCACAACAAATATCAGAAAAACAAAAATCATATGTTGAAACAAAAGAAGCGCGAGTTTTGGAAATGCCGGTACCAAAACCACCAAGAAAAAAGCTGCGTAGTTAACTTTATATATACTGACTTTCTTTTCTCTTCTTAAAAAGAGCGTAAAATGCAAAGAAAAGGACAAGTCACAATATTCATAATTCTTGCACTGATTCTGGCACTATCAATAGGAACATATGTTTATCTGCAATCACGCGGAGAACTGCAAAAACTTGAAGCACAAAGACCAACAATACAAGCAGCACCAACAGAATTCGCACCAGTAACAGAATACATCACAAATTGTTTGTATGACACTGCAAAAACAGCACTCATAAAAATTGGAGAAGGCGGCGGGTATATTGACAACACAAAAATAAAAACAAACCCGTTCGAACCAACGGAAGCAGAAGGAATACAGTTTTCACCAAACTCAGAAATGGTAATACCATACTGGTGGCATTTAGCAGACAAAAACACTTGCGAAGGAAACTGCAATTTTGAAAGCAAAATGCCAGCATTATCAAGCAGAAACTCAATAGAAGCACAGATTGATAACTACGTTAATGAAAATTTAAATATTTGTCTGGCAAACTTCAGTACATTAAAACAACAAGGATACAAAATAACTGCACAACAACCAAAAACAAGAACAACAATAGCAAAAGAAGACATATTTGTAACATTAAATTATCCTTTAACAATCACAAAAGGAGACAAAGAACATAATGTTGATACGTTCTATTCAGCGCTCCCTGTTAATTTCAAAGAAATCTACGAACTTGCAGAACAACTAACAAAATTACAAGCAGAAAACAATTATTTAGAAAAACACACCAGAGAACTAATTGATGCATTTTCGCGACTCAACAAAGAAGCACTGCCG
>CAYPAC010000179.1:657-2753 GCA_964408615.1 uncultured Methanosarcinales archaeon | reverse complement strand
AGAAAGCTGGTGTGGTGGTTCTTCATCCATTTCTACCAAACAATTTCCGTCTGTGTATGCTTCATAAATGAATGCTCTGTTTTTTTGCATTTCTTGTTTTGCTGCTTTGTCAAGTTCTCCTAATTCTCCTGCTGATGCGCGTAATTTTCGTTTAAAAACAACATCTGGCTCGTCTTCACGAATTTGTGTTTTGCAATTGCAGAATAGTTTTGTTCCTTCTAATTGGCAATGTATTTCTATGCCGCATTTTAGTCCTAAATCCTGCCAGTTTATGTCATGTTCTGGTGTATTATTCATTTCAAACTCTCCTCAATTATTTTCTTTTCTTCTTTTGAGTGCATAACTGCTGGCTAAAATAGTGTAGCTTTTATACCTTACTCTCTTTAATCTTTCAAGAACTCGTTATAATTCCTAACACATGCTTCGCAAATAAGTCCTCTTTTTATGAGCTCGTCGTAACCCACGTCAGGATGTTCAGCGCAGACGTCAGGACAATCACATCTTTTATTAATAATGCTCACCTCACTTTTGTTCAAA
Organism: uncultured Methanosarcinales archaeon; assembly: GCA_964408615.1. Taxonomy (GTDB): domain Archaea; phylum Nanobdellota; class Nanobdellia; order Woesearchaeales; family ARS49; genus JACQMU01. Next base: position 2,216 of record CAYPAC010000179.1, on the reverse strand, counting down.
TGTTTTCTATGTTAATAAAGATTTCTGTACTCAATTCTATATTATTTGTGCCACAAAAATGTGTTTGGTTCTATTCTTTCTGATATTTCTCCAACAATGTTTTTGCAGATTAATTCTTTAACTTTTTCTTTGTCGTGATTGCTTAATAGCCATGCTAATTTAATGAATGTTGTTTCTGGTGTCATGTCTGATAAATGTCCGAGTATGCCTATTTCTTGTAGTTTTCTTTGGTTTTCGTATACGTTCAAATTCAGCATTCCGTAGATTGTTTGTGGCGCAAGTACTACTGGTATTTTTTTTGCAAGTTTCTGAAGCGCCTTGAAAATCTTTGTGTGTTCTTTTGTGTGTTCGTCTATTTCTGTAGTCGGCAGGTTTCCAAGTCCTGTTGTCTCAATTACTATTCCGTCATAATTTTCATAGAAATCGTATTGTTCTGCGTGCATGTTTGTGTGTTGTTTTAATATTGCAATTTTTAGGTTTTCTTTAAAGAATGTTATTTCTGGTTTGTTGTTGTGTTTTCTTTGATAGTCTGTTTTTAAGAACTCTATTTTTTTTTCTGGGTAGATTACTCGCGCCCATGGCACTGTGTTAATTGGTTGAAATGCGTCGCGTCTGCTCGTGTGCATTTTTCTTGTTTTTGTTGCTGGCAGAATTAGTGCGTTTTCGTCATTTGTGTTTTCGTGCATGCAGACTGCAATGCCTGCAAAACTTGTTTGTGTTATAAATCGTGCAGCGCAAAGAAGATTTAATGCCCCGTCTGTGCTTCCTCTGTCTGAGCTTCGTTGCGAGCCAACAAGAATGATTGGTATTGGTGAATTTTGTACTGCAAATGCCAGTGCAGCGCTTGTGTAGTGCAGTGTGTCTGTGCCGTGTGTTATTATTATGCCGTCTACATCTTTTTTGATTTCTTTGTCTATTTCTTTTATCAGAATGTTGTAGTGGCTGAATCTTAAGTCTTGTGACCACATGTTGCTAACTAATCTGCTTGTTATGTTTGCTGTATCTTTTAGTTCTGGAAACATTGCTATTATTTCTTCTGGTGTGAATCTGGATATTACTCCGCCTGTTTCGTAGTCCACTTTTGATGCTATTGTGCCGCCAGTATGTAGTATAGAAATTGTGGGTAGTTTTGGTTGTGGTTCTATTGTGAGTTTTACTATTTTTTTTTCTTTTTTCTTTTGTATAACTTGGATTTCTTTTACGCGTTTTTTTGCTATTCCTATATTGTACCCGGTATCAAATTTTACTACTACAAAGTCTTTTTCTTCTGGCATCAGCATTCCTTTGATGCTTTCTTCTTGTGTTTTGACAACAACAATGTCTCCTTGTTCTGGCATAATTCTTGTCATCATTTACTCAGTATAAAAAGCTTTTTATAGAAGTATTCACTTGGGTAAAACATGACTCGCGGAGAAAGTTCTGTTAGTGGTGCAGCGTTAGATAGGGTTGTTTTTTGGTTGTTGGTGGTTATTGCAGTAGGGGGAATTTTGTTGATTGTTTTGTATTCTTTGAATGTTCTTAGTATTTAGCCGAAATATACTGGTTTTTCTTCTTTCATT
>CAYPAC010000179.1:0-647 GCA_964408615.1 uncultured Methanosarcinales archaeon | reverse complement strand
CATTGCTTTTGCTCTTGCTGTTCTGAACTGGTCTTGTAGTTTTTCGTATTCTTGTTGTATTTCTTTGCTGACTGACTGCCGTACTTTTTTTAGTGCTTCGTCAAAGTGTTGTTTTGTTATTTCGTTTGCGCTCATGTTTTCTCTTAATGCGAGTATTGCGGCTTCTCTGCATACTGCTTCTATGTCTGCTCCCACATATCCTTCTGTTTTTTCTGCAAGTTCTTGTATTTCAACATTTTTAAGTGGCATTCCTTTTGTGTGCAGTTTGAATATTTCTATGCGTGAGTTTTTGTCTGGCGATGGTGTTAGTATTATTCTGTCAAATCTTCCTGGTCGCAGTAATGCTGTGTCGAGCATGTCTGGTCTGTTTGTTGCGCCTATGATTACGATATCGTGCAGTGATTCAAGTCCGTCAATTTCTGTAAGTAATTGATTTACAACTCTTTCTGTGACATGACTGTCTGAGCTTACGCTTCTTCTTGGTGCTAAAGAATCAATTTCGTCAAAAAAAACAATTGTTGGTGCTGTCTGGCGCGCCTTTTTGAATACTTCCCTCACTGCTTTTTCTGAATCTCCGATCCATTTTGAAAGTAATTCAAGATCGGAAGAGCGTCGTGTAGGGAAAGAGTGTGGAAGGATGTGTAGAT
>CAYPAC010000178.1:0-2759 GCA_964408615.1 uncultured Methanosarcinales archaeon | reverse complement strand
CAATAAAGAAGCATACTCTGACTCACTTAAAGGCCTGTCAACCAGCTCAATTTTATCAGGATAAGCCTGTGCAAAAGCATAAAGACTTTTCATCGCAGAAACAACGGCATTGTTCTTTTCCAAATCATGCATATAAGTCTGAATAACAAACTTTACTTTCATATTAATCATTTTCTCAACAATAAAAGGCAAAACATCAAAACCTTTGTCAAACCTTGCGCCCCCCACACACGCTATAAGTGCTTCTTTTTTGACAAAGTTAATTTTTTTATCAGGGACACGAACAATAATAGGCGCAGTGAATGAATTCTTAAAACCCCGCCTGACTAAATTCTCAACTATTAATTCACTGTCAGAACACAAAACAACATTTTTTTTCCTTTGAACAAAACGCATTAAAGGAAGTAAAATATTAATTTTAATCACTGCAAGAATTCCCCTGGAACGAACGACATAATCATTCAAACCCCTGCGAACCATGACAACAATTTTAGGTCGCATACTAATGAATAAAAGACTGAAAAAAAGCGAAATAAAAAAATGATCATCTATTGTTGAAACAAAAAAAACTGTTTTCCTATCTTCATTATACTTCCGCCAAAAACCCCTCAACTCAAAAAAACGCGAAACAGCATCAACACAATACCAAAACAAACCCTTACGACCACGGCTTTGAAAATGCAAAGACTTCCTGACAAAATAAGGCGCATACACTGAATTGAACTTAGGACACATTACAACAGTTTCAATACCTTGCCTGATTGCTTCTTCAGCAATAGCAATATCATGCCTGCCATCATGACCTTTGTTGTCCTTAAAAAAATAATCAATAATTATCAGTTTATTCATAGCCCTAATCCTTCCATTCACCTGTAAAAATTTTATCTTTTTCTTTATAAAACCACTCAATCGTAGTAGACAATCCAATCTCAAGAGATGTTTGCACCCAGTCAGGAACAAAACGCAACAATTTCTCAATATTCAACTGGCGAGAAGTCACACCAACAAATTTTGATGCGTCAAAAAAGATTTGGTTGAAATCATAACCAACTTTTTCACAAATTAATTTAGCGTAATGCCCCATATCAAATTCCTGGCCAGAGCCAATATTAACAATCTCGTTGTCATATTTATTATTAAGTTTTAACATGGCATCAATAAAATCATCACGATAAATTAATTCTCTTTTTTGTGTACCGTCACCCCACAAGGAAACTGGAGTACCAAATAATTTTCCCCTCATTATTTTTCTAATTAAATCAAAAATAAAATGCATCTGCCTTGCATCTGTGTGATACCCTGGGCCGTACAATGTTGAAGGCACAAGATACAAATATTTCATCCCAAACTGCTTCTCCAATGCTTTCAGCCCAACATAAACCATGCGTTTAGTCATAGCATACGTAAACAAACCAAAATCTGGACCGCCCTCAAGATAGTTCTCTTCCTTTAATTCAAGCGAAGGATTGTAAGCACAACAAGTACCGATAGCAATCATTTTAGCTTGTGACTGATGAGATTTCCACCATGACAAAACATTAGTATTAATCTGCTGATTTATAATCCATTGTTCACCAAGATGCGTCAAATAAAAATCTCCTGCTTGTGTCCATGCGGCCAAATGAAAAATCTGATCATACTTATCATCATTAAATTTTGACAGAGAACTATCTTTTGTAAGATCACAGTTTTTTGAACTAAGACGAGTTACCTTATGCCCTTGTTCTTCTAATTTAGCACAAACTGCAGACCCGAGAAAACCTGTTGCCCCTGTGACGATAATTTTTTTGCTACCCATCTTTAACCTCAACAGGAAAATAAAATTCAACACCTTTATCAATCAAGTCCTTATGACGCTCAAGAATTTCCTTTTTAAAATTCCAAGCCAAAACATAATAAATATCAGGATGCTCTTTCACATCCTGCTCTATAATAACAGGAATATGCATCCCTGGAGAATACAACCCTTTTCTCAAAGGATTTTTTTCAATCAAAAAATCAAGATACTGACGGCCAATACGAAAATGATTCAAAAGAGTATTGCCTTTTACAGGTGCGCCAAGACCAAAAATCCTCTTTCCTTTTTTTTTTGCATCTACCAAAAATGCAATGTTCTCAGCTTTCATGCGCTCAACACTCTTTGCAAACTCCAAATAAGGACTGACCTTATCAAGCTCACAGCGCGCTTCCTCATTAACAAGTCCCAATAATCTTGCTGTAGGAGATTTTTTACCTTTGTGCGCTGCAAATGCAATAATAGAGCCACCATGAATTGGAGATGAATACCCATCAAAAATTTCCAAACCATGCTCACGCAACAAAAAACCCAAACTCTTCAAAGAATAATACAACAAATGCTCATGATAAATCTGGTCAAATTCCCCATTCTCAAGTAATTTCTTAAGCCACACAAACTGCACAACAAAAACACCATTATCATTCAACGCATTTTTAATCCCCTCAGTCACGGAATGCAAATCTTCCAAATGATAAAACACACCAGCAGCATTAATAATATCAAACTTTCTACCAAGCTTTTTGACAAACTCTGAATTAAAAAATTCATTAAGCGTGGGAATTCCACCATCAACCGCAATTTTAGCAATTCTTTTAGAAGGCTCCACACCAAGAACATCATAACCCAAAGATTTGTAATGCTTTAACTGCGTTCCATCATTGGAACCAATATCAAGAGCGGATTTGTCTTTCAAGTCTTTGAAAAACACACTATCAACTTCTTCTGCAACACTTTTAAAATG
>CAYPAC010000177.1:506-2800 GCA_964408615.1 uncultured Methanosarcinales archaeon | reverse complement strand
CGAATCAGGAATTTTTCCAGACTTTATTTTGTGCAGGGGAAAAGAAACGATAGACGACGTGAGAAAGAAAAAAATAGAAATCTTTGCAAACATCAACAGCGACTGCGTAATCTCAGCGCCAGACGTTACAAGCGTTTATTCAATTCCCCTAAATTTTGAAAAAGAACAATTAGGACAAAAAATAATGAAACGATTAAATCTGGAGCAAAAACAAAAACCAGACTGGCAAAAATGGAACCAACTGCTGAAAAACATTGAAAATCCTGACAAAGAAATAAAAATTGCCATAATCGGAAAATATGTCGACACGGGAAACTACTGCCTTCACGACTCCTACATCTCAATAGGCGAATCAATAAAACATGCAGGAGCACATCTTGCAGCAAGCATCGACATCATTTGGGTAGACTCAAAAAAATACGAAACAGGGGAAGAAAATATTGCCAATCTGCACAATTATGACGGAGTAATAGTTCCAGGAGGATTCGGAGCAAGCGGCGTAGAAGGAAAAATAATGACAATAAAATACTGCAGAGAAAATAATATACCTTATCTTGGATTATGCTATGGATTACAACTTGCTGTTGTTGAATTTGCACGACACGCATGCAACCTTGAATTAGCGCACACAACAGAAATTGTAGAAACAACACCACACCCTGTTGTTGATTTACAACCAGCACAAAAAGAAATACTTGCGCAAAGAGCGTACGGAGCAAGCATGCGCTTAGGAGCATACACTGCAATACTCAATCAAAATACTGCAGTATTTAAACTATACGCGCAAGCCTCAAGAATAATGCAAAAAAATAATTTAGGAACAATAGAAGAATTCAGAAAAGGCATAATTGAAGACGAAAAACCAATAGTAATAGAAAGACACAGACATAGATACGAAGTCAATCCAAAATATGTTGATGTTTTAGAAAAAAATGGATTAGTGTTTTCAGGACACCACACGCGCAACGACGGAGCAAAACTCATGGAATACATTGAATTACCAAATCACCCATTCTTTGTAGGCACACAAGCACATCCTGAATTCTTAAGCAGTCTCGAACACCCATCACCAATTTTTGTTGGATTTGTAAAAGCGTGTGTTCAGAGGAAAGAGAAACTAAATTAAAGCTTATCCAACAAAAATGATGCGATAAAAGAAATTGTTGAAGTTATGGATAATTCGGTTGGTTATATGACATTTCAAACCGAATTATCCATTAGAGAATTCTGTGTTTTGTTATATAAGCCACAGAATTATCTATACCAAAAGATAATTTGGCTTCTTAAAAATAAATGGAATCAAGTTAAGAACTATGATACTTGTTCCGACAATAATTCTTATTTCAGATGTCATTTTAAAGACCTTTTTGAATCAAGTTATTCTTTAATAATAAAAACTACTGCTTTTTTGCCAACATATTTTTTCTGAAACGGAATTATTGCCCCATTGCCACTTTTTCTCACCGTCAAAGCATTTCCTTTCGAATCGGCTTCAAACATTCCTATAGCGTTGTCTATCCTGATTTTTGTCGACATAAACACGTTAACATTATATCCGTTTGTTTTGTCTTGTTTCATTTTAATCACCTTTATTTCACTTTAAAGTCAACATTTGCAGTTATTTCAAAAGCAATAGTGTCTTGTTCTAATTTTACTTTCAGCTCTCCAATGCAGTCTTCCAACTCCTTAAACACCAACTGCAAAACTATTATAACTGCAGTTATTGAATCCTCAATTACTCCCTTGTAACACCCTTTGCTTTTTGTTAAAGTGAAGTTATCCCAATATTTTCTCAGTGTGGTTTGTATTTTTTCTTCATACTCTTTAGTTATTTGATGGGTTTGGTTTTCTGCACCGATATAGAGTGTTATTTTTGTTGCCATTGTCTGCTGTCTATACTATGTATTGACGTGAGTATATAAAACTTGCGTTCATGCGTTGTTAAAAAAACAGATTAAATCTTCTCAAACAAAAACAACACAATAAAAGAAATCATAAAGTAATTACTTTCGACAAACCAAATCCTCATACGAAAGTTTCGGCAATTCAGAACCAACATATGCAGAAAGCATCCAGTCAAGAACTGGACGACAATCAACAGGCACCTGGTCGCCGATTACTGAACGAATATTTTGCGCAAATTCTTCCAATGAACCTTTGCCATGTGCTTCCACAACGACATTATTTTGTATTTTAATTGTAAGGTCATGATTTATTTCTTTCCGCTTGAGTTTATCCACAGCTGTTTCTGGAGGCAACTGCACAAACTCAGTTCTCCAAAAAATCCAGAAATA
>CAYPAC010000177.1:0-496 GCA_964408615.1 uncultured Methanosarcinales archaeon | reverse complement strand
CTCAGGAACAATTTTTCCCTGAGCAACCAAAGCAAACGGGTCTTTTGCAGGAGCAGTTTGCCGGTCATACGGCTTTGTCGAACCTGGCACATGAATTAATTTTGCGTCAAAACAACCATTCAACTGTAAACCTAAGAGATGAGATACATACTTTTCAGGCGTATCTTCAAGAATCCGTTCAACAGAAGGATAATACAAACCAACTGCAGGAGCGTCTTCGAACCTATCAAAAACAGTGCCGTCTCTTGGATCAATACATTTGTTATCCTCTTTGCGACCCTGCCAATGCGAAACAAAACCTTTGCCAACCAATACACCTTTAGAAATGCCAACAGACCTTGCTTTTCTCAAAAAATATTCAAACGATGATTCAATGCGTTCCATGTTATCATCCTCCTTTTACTGGAATTGATGAAGGGTTATATTAATTTAACTCATTCATCCCACTTCAATGCACCAGCAACTCTGTATTCAGTAACTCGCGTCTCAAAAAAGT
>CAYPAC010000176.1:0-2801 GCA_964408615.1 uncultured Methanosarcinales archaeon | reverse complement strand
TGCCGCGTATTCTTCGTATGCTCCAAATAGCACAAGTACTGGCACTTTTATTTTGGTCAGGTGTTTTAGGTTTGTTTCGTAATTGAACAGATTTCCTTCAATGCTTCCTGTGCGGTATAATTCATAATATCTTTTTGCGCTGAAGTAGCTTGGTTCTGCTTCTGTTGGCATTATTTCTTTGCCTTTTCCTTTTCTGACGAGCTGGCGCGCAATTTCAAGTGTGTCTTTGAATTTTTTTCTGCCTATTGATTTTTTTTGGTAGTTTAGGTCGTCTGCTGGTGCCAGAAGTATTAGCCCTTTGACTGCTTTGCTTTGCTTGCGCAACTGGTAGTATGTTATTTTTTGGCACCCTGTGCTGTGTCCTGATAGAATGAATTTTTTGTAGCCTAATTTTTTTAGTACTTTGAGTGCTGCGTGAATGTCAAGTGTGCTGTCTTTGAAGTTTTCAAATGATGTTCCTATTGTTCTGTAAATCAGGTGTTCTTTTAGTCTTGGGAATGTTGTTATTGTTCCCATTCCTCTATTGTTGAATGTGAAGAATGCAAAATTGTTTGCGTGTGATGCCTGCATTATGCTGTCTACAATGCTTAGTCCGACAAAATTGTCTGTCATTCCGTGCACGTGTACTACGCATGTTTTTGTTTTTGTTTCTGTCCTGCAAAGTAATCCTTCAAGTTGTAGTTTGTCCAGTGCTTCAAAGCTGATTAGTTGTCCGCTCATTCGGACGTAGTGTGCCATTAGTACAAATACCCCCAAGTATGTAACTTATCTGAGTCTGTGAACCATCTTACTCCTATGTCTGTTCTGTAGAACATGTTTGGTATCATTATGTTTTTGACGCGTTGATAGACTTGTTTTCTTGCTTCTTCCATTGTTTGTCCTGCGCCTGTAACAATTAGTGCATATCCTGAATAGCCTGCCAGTCTCCAGTCTTCATCAACTAATTTTACATCACCTAAATGTGTTCCTTCAGTGTTTGGTTTTTTGAAAAGTATTGTTGCATCTTCAGAGTATTTTTTAAACGCGTCTGTATCATAGAACGGGAATGGCGGTACTGCGATGACGACGCATATTTGAAATCCTTTTTTTGTTTTTAATTCGTATGGTTTTTTTGCTGCGAGTGCGTGGAGAAATTCTCCTAAGGGAGATATTATGCCTTCCATTTGCAGACTTATTGTCGGGTATCCGAAACGTGATGTGAATTCAAGCGGGTATATTCCTCGTGCATTTACAATGCAGTTCATGTCTATATATCCAACATATCCTGCTTGTTGTAATGCAGGTTTTATTTTTTCAAGTGTTTCTCTGAAAATAGTATTTAATGGTGACCAATAGCACACGGTCCCCATTTCGCCCGTCGATGGCCCAATTTCCCCGGGAAACATTCTTTTGTGTTCAAAGTTTACATTGATTGGTGTTATGAAGTCTATGCCGTTGAAAAATGCTCCGACTGCTATTTCTACTCCCGCCACATATTTTTGTAGTTGGAATTGCTTGATTTTTTTTGCCCATGCGCGCTTGTAGTGTTCCAAAAGCTGAAGAACATCTTTGCCATCTTCTTCTTGGCCTACGAACAATAATTCTTTTTCTCCTCCTTTTGATGTTGGTTTTAGTACATATCTTGCCTGGTTTTTTGTTACGAATTGTATTGCTTCGTCAAAGTCTGTGAAGTCCCAGTGTGGCAGCAATTCTTCTTGTCCGAATTCTCTGTCTTCTTCCAGTCTGTCTGTGTATGCTGAGCCTCCAACGATTAACTTTCCTTCTCTTCTTAGTTTGTCTGCTGTTTCTCCAAAGAATACGTCATCAAAAACTATTACGTCTGCCCAGTCTTTTTGGCTTTCCCAGTCATCTGTTTTGTCGACAAAGCCGTCGCAGATGTCTTTCGAGTCTTTGTCTTGTATGCAGTACTTGACTTGGTGGCCTTCTTGTTTGACTGCCCATGCCAAGTCTCCTATTAATGCTTCTTTGGATACGAACAAAAACTTTTTTGGTCCTTCTTTGTCGTTTCCGTTTGTTTTTTCTGTCATAATACCGCAGGTAAATGGTTTTGATTAATAAAATTAATGTCAAAACCACCATTGGACACTGGACAACCGCTCACGCAGGCTATTTAAAGCCAGTTGTCTGATTAGAGTGAATAAAAAAAGAGGTGACTATAATGCAGAAATGCCGTGAAAGGGACCCTAAAACAATTCAGGACTTGTTCTTGAACATTATGATGGATATGAGCAAGAATCCTTGCTTGAACCTCATATTGAAATAAAAAAAAAGAGGTGTATGAACATGGAAGACTGGGAAAGAAGAAATGAATTGTTGAATTGTTTGGATGCAGATGATGATGAATATTCACCTGCAGACCTTATGCTCATGCTTGGTTATGCTGATGCAATAGTTGAAGAAGCTGAGATTTGATTGATTTTTTCTCTTATTTTTTATTTTAGAATTCGTAAAATACAAAATACCTGAAAGAATTGGTTTGCAATCAAATTGATTGTATGCTCTATTTTATAATATGGATAATTCGGTTGGTTATATGACATTTCAAACCGAATTATCCATTAGAGAATTCTGTGTTTTTGTTATATAAGCCACAGAATTATCTATAGAAAGAAAAATGTATTAGTGCGAATTATTGTACACATTATTGGAACAAAGATTTTTATAGTTACCTTCCATAACATAGACAAACAAGACATTCCCCGACTAAAATGAGCGAAACAAATAAAACCACTAAAAAAAGTAAATTTCATTACGATGCAGAATATGATTTATTATACATTAAAATAAATAATTAAAATTAT
>CAYPAC010000175.1:0-2844 GCA_964408615.1 uncultured Methanosarcinales archaeon | reverse complement strand
GCATGCTTTCAACAGCTTCATCAGGAATGTCATTTGCCTTGTTCCTTACACTAATATGAGAAGGATATTTTCTCAACTTAATAGATTCATTATGCCAGTCACGCACAATTGAACAATACAATTCGCCAAGAACATCACGCTGTTTTTTGTACACCTTAAATAAAGACTTGTAAGCACCCTCACGCATATTTGCTTTAGGACTGGTAAAATGAACTTTTAATTCACTTGAAGTAAGCTGTTGTCTTTTACCATCAACAATCAAAGGAAAACGCAAAGAAGCAGAAATAATGTCATAAACTTTTGACAAAGTATTGGAGCCAGTTGAGTCCTTCAAATTAATAATTTTTTCTTCCTTCTCAGAAAGCACAAAAGTTTTCAGCTTGCGCATATGCTCAAGAAAATAACGATTCAAGCCAGAAGTGCTCATTAATCTTTTAGAATTGCCATCATCAAAATCTTTCCACCACAAAGAAAAAAATAATAATTTATTCTCTAATTCAGTCGAGATTTGCTCAATCTTTGCAACAAACGCACGAGCATCATCATTAGTAGAATCCTCAGCAAACCACAAATGCCCAAAAGCACTAATACGGCTGAGAATAGTGTCAATTTGCTCAAGTTCTTTCAACAAAGAATTAAACTTTTCAGAAGAAATTGATGGTTCAAGCCACGAACGCTTTTGTTCAAAAACAGAAACTTTAGATTTAATATCATCAAGAAGAGCGTCAAATTCTTCACCCTTGTGATTAGGCAACAAATCCTTTAAATTCCAAGTTGGTTCGTCAGGCATAAAGCTCCCAGAATAAAGGTATTATAAAAAACTTAGGAATCTATTTTCTAAACTCAACATTCGGCAGATTCTTGAATGCATCATCACCAGTAAGAAAAACAAGACTGTGATTTATGGCATAAACATACCCGATGCAGTCAGCATACGAAAGACTTTTCTTTTTATTTTCGGCTCGAAAACGAATTGCTTCAAGAACATCATTGTCTGAAACTTCTACGATAAATTCTTTGAAGCGATGAAACGCATCTTGCGCAGCACGTAATCCTTGCTGAATTAATGTAATATAAGCGATTTCTATAAGATTAATAAACGTAATGCGAATTCTTGCATCTATATATTTCTCATGTGTAGGATTCTTTCGCATTACTTCAATTACTGCATACGTGTCAAAGAAATATTCTACTCCCATCCTTTTCTCGCTTCATCCTTAAGTTCTTGTGTTGATTTCTTCCAACCTTTCGGAAACATTCCCCACACTTCTCTTGCAGTGTGTGCTTTCTTAATTTCTATTTTTATTTTTTCATTCTCCATAATATGCTCTCTTTCAACAGTTTCTACAGGGATAACAACACCTATCGAACTCCCCCATTTTTTTGCAGTAACTTCAATTTCAGTCATGTGTTATAGTTATATTTAGTTATATTTAAGTCTTTTGGAATTTGAGGTTACGGATGCCACACTTTGCCATCAAACAAACTTTCAACGCCACCAATTTTTCCATCATACATGAATTTTTTAACACCACACTTTTCGAGCAGTTCAAGAGCATAATCTGTACTTTTCCACCAACGCTCAGGTGTTTTCATAATCATATCCTTATGACCTATTAATTGCTTTATCCCTGCGTCAATGATTGCTTTAGCGCAAGGCGTGCAAGGAATCCACGGAAGATACATTACAGCACTTTTTGTACACTTGCCTTTTTTTGCAGCAGAAAGAATTGCAGATAATTCTGCATGAATAAGGTGTTCATATTTCCAATCCCTATCAGAAATTTGTTCTTTAGTGGGATTAAGACAGGATGGAAAATGATTAGCGCCACATGCAATGATTTCATCCAATGACGAGCTTACAATAATGGCTCCAACTTTAGTCACAGAATCATCACTGTTATTCTGTGCGTAAGTATACGCGTTCCTCAAAAAAATTCGATGAATTTCACCTTCAATCAATTCGATGTGAGGATTCCAAACAGTCATTTTAAGAATGAAGCAACAAGGAATTATAAAAGGTTAACTGTCAATGCAGAGGAATTTGTTTGAAAGAATGGACATTTGTGATGATAGGATGTTTTTGATAAACAGAGTTAGGATATGCTTTTTTGACAGCATCCTTGAATTCATCCGACAAACGGATAAGTACGTAAACAACATATATCGAAAAGTTACTAAACTAAGATTCTTCACGCGCGTCATTTGTTGACTTGAAATACACCCAGCCTTCACCAGAATCATGAACACCATCACTAGAAATTCGCGTTCCAGTAACACCAGCAATTTGTAAAAACATCTCCAAAATTCTATGATGCAAATCTTCCTCTTCAGGAGTTATTGGAATCATCAGTGATATTAATTACGCAGTCTTTAAATATTTTGTGTCACATAAAACTTTAAAAACTGCAAACATTGTGCATTCACTACAGAAGGTGATCAAGGCGGTACGCCAAGCGAGAGGAAATGGGGATTGGAGTGAAACGAAAATCCCCCATTACTAACGCAGCGATCAACCCTATGCGTGAGGGTTGCAGGGGTAGCAAAGTCTGGTCAAATGCGCTGGACTTAAGATCCAGTCCCTTAGTGGGTTCGCCGGTTCGAATCCGGCCCCCTGCACTAACTTTATAAGTAGTATGAGTTAATAGATTGAAGAATGACTGTACCAGAACTTGAAAATAAAATGAGTCTCTGCAGACTTGCGTTAGAAATAGATGATGTTAAGACTGAAAATGTGTTCGGATACAAGATGGTGTGGCTAAATGGAAGCGGACATCGGAAAATACACGCGTTAATGATTGATGAGCACTATATTCTTTTAGATGAAGAAAAAATTTTCGGCAT
>CAYPAC010000174.1:0-2884 GCA_964408615.1 uncultured Methanosarcinales archaeon | reverse complement strand
CAAATAAAAATTTATCATAATCCTGTATTTTTTAAGAACCCCTTGCTTTGTTCTGTGTCGTCTTTTTTTAAGAATGTGTATGCTACGTATCGTTCGAGTGTTGCTTGGTCGTTGTACCACACTTCGTAAACAGCTCGTCCAAATGGTGTTCCTTGTTTCATTTGATCAACAATTGATTTAATGTGTTCTTCAGTTGTTTGTCTTGACGTTTCTTTTCCTGTTTTGTCAGCAAAAAATCTTGTTGTGTCTTTTAAGAAAAATTCCAAAAAGTCTTCATCTGGTTTCCAGTCTATTGTTGCGTTTTCGCTCATTTTTATTCTTCCTTATTTTTACGCATTTTTTTGTGGTGGTTGAGAAGATGGAGGCACATTTGTACTCGATGGGCTTCCAAGTGTGCTTGATGTTCCTTCAACAAATCCTGTTTGTGTTTCTGAACCTTCAAATTGTCCGCTTGTTGTTTCTCGTGAGCTTTCCATTGTTCGTGTTCCTTGGCGAAAACTTCTCAGTCGAGTTTGTTCTCTTAATTGTTTTGTGGCATCTGTTGTTATTTTGTTTTCGATGGCGTAGACAAAAATTGCTGAAACAAGAAGTATTGCAAATACACCTACAATGATTACGTTAATTGTTTTGTCTTGCAAAAAATCTGGTCGCATGATGTTTAACAAGAAGTGCTAGTATAAATAATTGCCGCCAAAGAGGAGATTTCAGTTTGAGCTTGCTAACCATTCTACTTCTTCTTCCAATTTTAATATTTTGGTTTGTTCATCTGCAAATTCTTTATTGTTTTGAAAAACTTGTTTGAAATGGGGGAGTGTTTCCTGCAGTGTTTTTCTTGTCGAAGTGTGTGTTTGTGCTGCTATTTTCTCAACAATTGATTTTCTTGCGGCGTATTTTCTGTTTGCTTGCCATATTTTTAATAGTCTCATTGGTTGTACGTATTTTGTAAATCCCTTTTTCTTTTCATTTTTTGCTGCAGAAACTCCTGCTGTCATGAGCGTATTTGCGTGGCTCAAAAATCTCCAGTGTTGTCGTCTTCTTATTCGTCCTAAAAACACGTCTGCTTTGCTTAGCATTTCATATGCTCTTGCTAAATCCTCGCCGTTATACTCTTTTGGTATGTTTTCGTCAAGCCATAGCATGCATTTGTCAATATCTTCATCAACATCGTCGAATGCTTTTGCTGTTATTTCTATGTCTGTGCTTTTTAGAATTTTAAAGAGTGCGTTGAACATTGTTTCTGTTTTGTTGCGTGACAAATTCTGCGATAGCTTTTCAACACTTAATTTTTTGTCTGAAGTCAGTATATGCAGGTCATTTAGTGCTGCTCGTAAATCCCCACCTGTACGCCGGCAGAGTATTTTTAGTGCTGTTTCGTCATAAATTATTCCTTCTTTGTCGCACACATTTTTTAATATTATGAAAAGTGACGCCGCATCTATTGGTGCAAATTCTATCATCAAGCTTTTGCTGCGTAACGTGCTAAATTTACTGTCCCATGGATCGTTTGCAGTCATCACAATGGGAAATTTTGTTTCTGCAATTATTGACGCAGGTGTTGGTATTCCTCCTCTGTCTTTGTTTCCTGTAACCCTGTCCACTTCGTCCATTAGTATTATTTTTCCTGTTCCGAAGAGTGATTGTTGTTTGCTTGCCTGCCCTATTGTTAATTCTAATTGTTCTTTGTTTCTGAAGTCTGATGCATTGACTTCTATTATTTCAAGATTCAGCTCGTTCGCAATTGCGTAGACTGCAGAACTTTTGCATGTGCCTGCTTGTCCGTATATTAATACTGCTTTTTTTTTCTGCACTTTATAAGTCGTAATAAATTCTTTCAGTTGTTTGATTGCTTTTTGTTGCGGCACGTCGGCACTTTTTGTTGGTGCGTATTTTTGTGTGAATAATTTTGTCATTGCAAGAATGTTTTGGGTGAAGTATATTAAGATTACTGCCGCCTTGACCGTCGCACTGTCTTAGGCGGCAGAAGAATTTATAATATCCTTGATCCACTTTTATTTTTATGAAAAAAGTCGAAGTTAATTTCAAAAGATTAGAAATCGTCAGGGCTTTTCCTCGTGATAATTCTGTTGAGGTTTGTTTAATGTTGAATGACGGAAAAGATAAAATAATGTCAAGAAGCGTTAAGCTTGATAATACTGTGTTAGTTGCTGATGAATTGATTCGGGAAGTGAGGAACAAAATGCAGTTGTTGCACAAGTCTGAAAGTTTTGATGATGATGTTTTGAGTGGCATCACGGTAATAAAATTTTTGCAGGATGAGGATTTGTTGTTGGAAAAAATTTCTAAATTTCTCTCAAGTGCGCGTGAAAAGATTAAAGTTGCTTCAACAGGGAGATTAAGTTATTATGATATGGAATTTCAGTTGAAAAAGACTGTTTTAGAGTTCAACAGAGATTTTTAGTCCTGGTATTATTTCTTCTTTTGCTGTTCCAAAGCTTATTTCTTGTGCGCAGGTTGTTGCTTGTAAATCTGTTAGCGCACTTGTTATTTCTGTTTTTGTTTCAATCACTATTTTTTGTACTGGTGCTTTCATTGAGAGTTTTGCTTCTGTTTTTTTCTTGCGTACTGCTGCTAAAATGGCAACAATTATATCGCCGATTGCTTCTGCTTTGTTGTTAATCTTTGTTGTTTCTGGCCATTGTGTTAGGTGAATACTTTTTATCCCATCTGTTGCATGAAAATATTTGTGGTATAATTCTTCTGTTATGAATGGTGTGAATGGCGCCATCATTTTAAGCACTGCAAAAAGGCAGGTTTTTAGTGTGTATTGTGCGCTGCGTTTCTGTTTTTGTTCTTTTTGTTCATATAGTCTTGTTTTTACTAATTCTAAATAATTGTCGCAGAAGTCTTTCCAGAAGAATTGTTC
>CAYPAC010000173.1:0-2909 GCA_964408615.1 uncultured Methanosarcinales archaeon | reverse complement strand
AGCAGTTTTAGTCATACCTGTCAAAAAAGTGTGGTCTCCAAACATCACTTCTTTAGAAACAGTATAATCTAATTGCGCAGCAGTACAATTATGACAGAAAACAACACGCAAAGGATAAAAATTTTCCTTGCCAACCCTATCCTGACTTAAAAAATCATTGCCCCACGGCTGCAAACCAAAATCAATAACAGGCTCAAGCTGTTCCCGACCACAAATCCTACAATTAGTTAATTTCCCTACAGTCATTTCAGGCAATTTTGCAAGAACCACTTATTTAAATGTTATGGTCGCCACGTCTTGAAAACAAGCTTTTCAGAACAGACCACTCATCTTTGCCAAAAACCTTTAAAACTAACAACATAAAAAAATAAACAACAGCTCCGAACAAGACAACTGCAAGTGTTGCAAACAAACCAGTTGGTGTTGAAAACAACAACACCACACCCATCACAAAAGATGCACCAATTATTTTTCCAACCTTGACAAAATGAAGGTTTAAACGTATTTCATTCCTTAAAGCTACAAAAAAAATAATAGCAATAAAAAAATAAGACGCAACCGTAGAAACTGCGGCACCAGTGATGCCAAAAAATGGCACTGAAACCCGTGTAAGAACTGCATTCAAAACAAAACCAAACAAATAAACCAAACCCACAAAGAAAGATTTTCCACGAACCAACAAAGCCAACTGAAGCATTAAAATAACTGACAACACCAAAGGAAAAAAAGCAAGATAAGGCACCAAAAATGCACTACTTACAAACTTAATACCCCCCAAAACCAAAATTAACTCTTTTCGAAGAACCATCACACCAATAAACCCAGGCAAAACAATTAAAAGAACATATTTCAATGCAGCGTTCCATAACAAATCACACTTAACGTAGTTCTTTGTGTTCCATGCTTTAGCAATATACGTGTAAAAAATCGTTATCACCATTGTTGAAAAAGAAGCAACAATGCCAACAAGCGAATAAACCAATGAGTACAAACCAACTGATTCCTGACCAACCAAATAAACTAACAAAGCCCTGTCAACAGACGTCATAACCCACTGGCTAGCAGCAACAGGCAACAATGGAACACCAAAAAACAAACCTTTCTTTACAAACGAATATTTTGGAAAAGAAATAACACTCTTCAACAAACTCCCTGCAGAACTACTCAATTTCACCAAACTAATCACAAATTGTAAGAAAGCACCGACTACCCAATACAATACCACATGCCACAATGCAAGACTCCCAGTCAACAAAACTTCAACAGCAGACAATACAATCCATACTGTTGCGTTAATCCCATACAATACATTAGCAAGATTCAATTTCTCCAACGCAGACAACCACGCGTGAGGAATAATTGCAATTCCAGAAATCATTATCGCACCAACAACTATTAACGATGTCCTAAAATAATGAGAAAGATTTAACCACGCCATAACCTGCTCGCCAATATAAAAAAAAAACAAGAAACCAAAACAAATCATTGTAAAAAAAACAAATTGAAACAAACCACCTGCAATATTCTGCTGTTCAGATAAAGCACGACCTGGGAAATAGTTCTGAATAAACGTATTAAACCCAAACGAACCAAAATGCATACCTACATTCCACCAACTCAAAAACAAAGCATACACCCCAAAATCAGCTACAGAAAGAGAACGGGACAAAAGCATCGTACCCAAAGGCGTAATTATAAAAACTATTGCATTTATAAAATAAGAAAACACCAACTGCTTCAAAATCTTAGTATAATCATATTCACTGTCCATTACGACCACAGTTACACAGTTCTATTAAAAACTTCTGTGAACAAAGTACACAAGGTTTAAAAGCAGGTGGCGTGAAGTGACAACGAAGTTAATATTAATGAGCAAGTGGTTATTGACATGCTCGGAAACCTCACGCTCCTCCTACAAGCTAAAGCAAGAGGTGTCCGCGCAGGAGGTTTCCGACATATGAAATTAGATACTATGCGAATGATAGATTATTGGATAGGTATTCCAATCTGTTTTCTATTATCAGTTACATACAAAATAAAAAAGATCTTACGACTCACGCGCAAACCATTAAAAAATCCTCAAAAAATCATGTTTATCGAACTATCAGAAATGGGAAGTACAGTCATAGCATACGGTGCAATGAAGAAAGCAAAAGAATTATTCCCAGCAGCACAACTTTATTTTCTAATATTTGAAGAAAACAAACAAAGTGTGCAATTACTCAACATGATTCCAAAAAACAACATTCTAACCATAAGAAGTAAAAAATTTCTAAAACTAACAATCGATACATTCAAGCTTTTATTACACTTCAGAAAAGAAAAAATTGATATAGCTATTGATTTGGAACTCTTTTCACGATTTAGCGCAATTCTTAACTACTTAAGCTGTGCGTCAAAACGGGCTGGCTTTTACAAATTCAACTCGGAAGGACTTTACCGCGGAACATTACTCACACACCAAGTCACTTACAACAGCCACCTCCATATCTCCCTAAATTTTCTAGCGCTCGTATATTCTCTAATTGCCCAAAAAGATCAACAACCATTTCTTAAACAACACATTGGTAATCAGCCATTACAAGAACTCCCATCTGTTGATTTTGGCCAACAAGCAAAAAACCTAATAAAAACCAAACTTGCGGATATAAATCCAGACATAAAAAATGCAAAAAAAATAATTCTTCTTAATCCAAATGCCGGTTACTTACCTCTGCGCGCTTGGCCGCTAGAAAATTATATCAAACTAACGCAAAAACTTCTCCAGAATGAGAACTATTTCGTGATAATCATGGGTGTAAAACTATCAATTAAAGATGCCAACACAATAACACAAACCATCAACAATTCGCGCTGCATAAACTTCGCAGGCAAAACAACATTTGAAGAAATGATGACCCTATTCAACA
>CAYPAC010000172.1:0-2926 GCA_964408615.1 uncultured Methanosarcinales archaeon | reverse complement strand
TAGACGAATTCCCAGACCAAATTGACGACTATGACAAAGACCAGATTTACAAACTTTATCCAAACAAAATCCAGCTAAAACCAGAAGAAGCAACAATGCTCAAAAAAGCACACGCACAAAGACTATCAAGCTGGGACATTGAAAGAGAAAACCCTGATGAAGAAACAAAACTCTACTGGGCACAAACACACACAACACGAACAACATACAACGACCATGACCCTGCATTTGCTTATGAAATCATGGCAGAACAAAACTACCAAGGACAAGAAAGATGGACAGCACTTGTAGAATTTGCACGCATAGCAAAAGGCGCATACAAATGGGAAGAATTCAAAAAAACAGCAAAATACGAAGATGTCAAAAAAGTTGAACAAAAACTAACACTTGAAGAAAGAGCATGGACAGCAGTAATCTATGACGACAAAGAAAACATGCGCAAATACAGCAAACAAATAGCACGCGAAACAACACAAGACAAAAACATTGAAAAAACAAAAAAAGCATACGAACTCTGGATAAAAGGAGACGGAAACCAAAACGATGATTACGTCAACAAATTAAGACAAGAATTATTAGAACATGACCTTCAAGAAAGAAAAAAAACAGGATACGGGACAATAGCAGGATGGATTGAACGCAACGACAAAGAAGGATACAAACAAGCATACACTGCCACATTCCCTACAAATAAAGCGCGGGCATACGAACTTGCCAAACACATAAATGACCAAGAACTAATGCAGAATGCAGCAAGATTCATTGTTGCAGAATCGCCAGAAGAAGCATTATGCAGACACAAAGATGAGCCACTCATAAAAGAATTAACAATTGATGCGTTGGCAACAAAATACGGCGTGCAAAAAGACAAAATAAGTGCGCTTGTCAAACAATACAGACAATAACTTTCTTAGAAATATGCATCTTGTTTCCAAAGAATTTATAGATAAGTGGAACTTTTATTCCTAATAAATGAAACTCCTCGCATTCGCAGACACACACGCGTCAAACAAAGCAATAAAAGAAATCACGAGAAAAGTGAAAAAATACAATCCTGATATTCTTGTCTGCTGTGGAGACATATCAATATTCGAACACCACCTTGAAAGCGCACTCAAAACACTTGCAAGATTAGAAAAACCATTGCTAATAATACATGGAAACCACGAAACAGAACAAAAACTAAGAAAAGAATGCACAAAATACAACAATGTAGAATTCATGCACAAAAAAACAAAAAAAATAGGCACTACTCTGTTTGTAGGCTATGGCGGAGGAGGATTCGGCAACATAGACAAAGGATTTGAAACATTTACAGAAAAAATACAAGAAAACATTAAAAATGAGAAAATAATACTGCTAACACACGGACCTCCATACGGAACAAAACTTGACCACATATACAAACACTACGCAGGCAATATTTCATACAGAAAGTTTATTACCAAACAAAAAAACACAATATTAGCAATAAGCGGACACTTACATGAAACAATTGGTGCACAAGACCAACTCGGCAGTACCTTACTAATTAATCCAGGACCATACGGAGTTGTGATAGAACTGTGAAATACAACAAAAACCAAAAACTGCTCTTCTACAACGGAGGAGCATGGGCAATATTTGACGCATTCACATCAGCATTCTTAGTAGCATTTGCACTGCTCTTCGGAGCATCAAACTTTGTAATAGGGCTACTTGGAGCCACACCATACATTTCAGCACTGCTTATTGAAATACCCGGAGCAAAATTAGCAGAATACTTCAGCAGAAAAAAAATATATGCAACAGCAACAGGCATTTCAAGACTGTTCTGGATACTAATAATATTAATACCTTATTTTTTCAGCCAAAACCCCCTTCTTTTTCTCGTCATATTCTTCACACTAATAAAAATAACAGAACTTGCATCAGATCCAGCATGGACATCACTCGCTGCAGACATAGTGCCTGCAAAACACAGAGGAGCATACTTTGGAAAACGAAACATGCTCATAGGAATAGCAGGAATGACAGCTGCAGTAATAGCAGGATACTACCTGGATATTTTTCCAAAACACAACTATACAGGATTTTCAACACTATTTGCAACAGGAATAATATTCGGACTAACTGCAACATGGCTTGTATCAAAAATAAAAGAACCAAAAAACATAGACCACAACCACCACACAATAAAAGAATTTTTTACCATCAAAGGAGAATTCAAAAAATTCTGCACATTTGCATTCTTCTTTTATTTCGCAGTCATGCTCGCATCACCATTCTTCGCAGTCTATCTTCTAAAAAACCTCAACCTAAGCTACACAAACTTCATGCTCGCATCAGCAATATCAACAATTGCAAGAATAGCAGCACAATCAAGAATAGGAAAACTAACAGACAAATACGGCGACAAACAAATAGGAATGATAAGCATACTCGGGACAGCAATAGTGCCATTCATTTTTATTTTTGTAACACCACAAACAATGTGGCTCCTCATACCAGCACAAATAATATCAGGAATCATGTGGGCAGGAGCAGACATCATCATCTTTAACTTATTATTAGACCTGACAGAGCCACAAAAAAGAGCAACACATGTTGCAACGTATGCAATGCTGATATCAGTTCCAAATATCATCGCACCACTCATAGGCGGAGCCATAGCAGACTATGCCACACTATGGATATTAAACGGCATTCCGCTATTATTCTTCATCTCATTTATACTACGACTATCGAGCTCGATTTTATTACACAGAATAAAAGAACCACGCGCAAAAAAAGAATACACACTAAAACACATCTTACATTCAGTTCTAAGACTACACCATTCAAGAGGACTTGAATACAGAATAAGAATTTTAAGCAAACAAATAAAACCATTAAGAAAAAAACTGCCAGTGCTATAAAAACGCAAGCACAATCTCAAAAATAATCA
>CAYPAC010000171.1:0-2978 GCA_964408615.1 uncultured Methanosarcinales archaeon | reverse complement strand
AAAGTTGGACATTTTGGTTGTGTTTTCATGTTAGTTACCTCTTTTTTTTATTAAAAAAAAATAAAAAAATTAAATTGCTATTAGGAACCCGCTTCTTTTTGGTCTTGCGCTGAATCCAGTTCCTGTTGATGTCTGGATTGTTCTGACTTTTGGCTGGCTGTTGTCAACAACAGTTGCACCAGTTATTTCAGCTGGCTGTTCTTTGCTGTTGGCAAGCCTTTCATTTATCTGGCTTAATCTTGCTTCACGAGCCTCTTTTAACTTAAGGTCTTTTTCAACATCTGCAAGAGCACCTTGTTTTAAGGCAAGTTCCTCTGCAAGTTCATTAACTTGGTTAATCTGCGTGTCATATGCAGCTACCATGCTTTCAAAGCGGTGCTGGAAAAACACGCTTGCTCCAACCAAAGATGTTGCTGTGAATAACATTAAAAAGAGCAAGTACATATTGACATTGTGTTTGATATACGCCATGAGTACCACCCCTTGATAGTAACTTCTAAAGGTATTACTGGTATTTAAACCTTTCGATTTTTGAAAGGCTGTCGTCTATACTACAAAGAAGAAATAATGCCTATTAGTTGGCTTTTGGGGTACAAAAGACAACTTTGCTAATACTTTTGCTCTATCGGTGCGCGGTTTTAATATTAAGCAAAAGTTTAGCATTAGGCACCATTGTTGGTTTTTAAAGGGTTTGCGTTTGACGCGAAAGGTTTTTATATAACTATAAGTTATAGTAATTTATGGCTACAACAATTCAGGTGCATGATGACACGTTAGAGATGCTGAAGAAAATGCGCCATCAAACAAAAACAGCATCTTATGATGAAACTATACATGAAATAATAAAGAAAGCAACTTCTAAAAAAGAGTCTTTGTATGGCTTCCTTGGCAAATCGTCTATTAAACAAATACTTAAAGGACTACGGGATGAGAATGACCGGCTATAAAATTTTTTTTGATTCTTCAGCATGGCTTGCATATTTTCTTGCGTGCAGTAACTCAGTAAACTCGTTTGTGGAAGAAGAATCAATTATTTTTACTTCTGTTGTTTCATTATTCGAAGTCAAAAAAAAATTACTTCGTGATGGGCATGACAAATCTAAAGTGGAAAAGTCGATTTCATTTATTAAAACAAGAAGCATGCTTGTTGATGTTGATGAATCGATTGCAGACAAAAGTGCAGAAAATTCAATAGAGTTTAATCTTCCTGCAATAGATTCTCTAATTTATACTTCTGCTCAAAAAAATAACGCACTTTTGATAACGTGCGATAATGATTTTAGAGACCTTAAAAATGTTCAGATTATTGAGTGATAAAATTATTGTTCCTTCTGATACAACAAAATCATTAAGTGCGTTAAACTTCATTCCTCTACTGGCGTAAAACCTTGCAACTTATTTTGCCACATATAGTTGCTCTCAATTGGTTAAAGTGTGATTTTGTTTAATTAGCAGGCACTCGTTTTATTTCTTTTATGCCGTCAAAATCAGTGTCGTCAGAGATTATTGTTTCTGCGCGAAAATTGATTGCAGTTGCCAAGTGTAATGCATCACGGGGTTTGAGTTTAGGATATGCTTCAATAAGCTGTTGTGCCTGTTCAACAATGTCTATAGAGATACTGAGAACGACTATGTTGGGCAAACGCAACATTTTTTTACCTTCAATTTTGGCCGCATCATAATTTCCAAAAATGCGTTTGAATGTCCACACAGTTTCATCCCAAGTTAGCACTGATGTGCATGCGTCTATCTTTTCCAAGGCAATATCGCGTAACAAATCTTTTGTTTTCCCGCCTTGAGTTACTGCAAAAACAAAAACATTTGTATCGAGGTATATCATTGTGTTTTTTTTGACCAACTGCTGTATCTGTCTTCGTACTGTTCGTCAATAATTTTCTTTATCTCTTTAGCAGTTGGTTTTGCTTTCAAAATTCCTTCAGGAAGCGTGCAAAACTGTTCAACTGCATCAAGTGGATTTTCTGCAGGCTCTATGATAATGCGGTTGTCTTTTGTGTAAAAAACAAGCTCTGTGCCAGTTCGCAGGTTTAATTGTTCTCTAACATCTTTTGGCAGTACTATCTGACCTTTCGGCCCCATTCTTCTTTTTAATTGCAGCATATACTGAAAGAATTTATTTATCTTTATAAACTTTTCTGAACAGTTAATCAGAATAAGTAAGAATATTAAATCAGACTTCAACAATAATCTTGTTTTTCCCTTCAGTGTATACTGTTACTTTTTCGTCAGCTTTGAGCTCGAGCTTTTCAGTTATTTCTTTAGGTATTCTGAGTACAACTGTTTTGCCAGACTGCCACAATGTTGCTTGTTGTCTTTTAACTCCCCACAGCCCGTTTTGTTTCAGCTTTTTTTCAACAATTTCCATTGTTTCGTCAGGAAAATATTCTTCACCGCACTTTGGGCAATATTCAACATCCAAAATACCGCAGTCAACTCCTTCAACTACAACTTTGTCTTTTTTCCATTGAACTGTGCCACCACAAGGGCAATGGTAATTTGGTTTGTTCATTATTTTCACCTATCTTAAAATATTTGCAGGGTAAATAAATTTATTCATTTTGTGTAGTGCGAGAATGGTTCTATTGCATGGTTTGCAGTATCGATTTATTTATAAAGAATAAAGTTTTATAAGTGTTTATGGAATCGGTCGTTGTGCCAAAAGCTGTGTTCTCAAAAATATTAGGAGATGTAGAAACACTTATCGACGATGTCGAACTTGCACTTAATGATAAAGTTAGGAAAAGAATAGCTGACATTAATACTAACACCTCCAGCGGAAAAACTGAAAAAGAATTAGACGCGTATTTGAAAAAGAGGGGAGTTAAGGTTGACTGATTGGGTCATACGCGAACACCCAGAATTCTTTCAAGATCTTGATAATCTGAGTGTGAAAGAACTCGAGATATTCTATAAGAAAAAGAATAAGATTAAGCAAAATCCTTTACGGCTAAAGCATCTTT
>CAYPAC010000170.1:0-2991 GCA_964408615.1 uncultured Methanosarcinales archaeon | reverse complement strand
TTCTTCCCACGCGTTTTGCGGCGCGACGGTGAGTATGTTTTTCTCAATATCTTTGTACAGAACCGTCAACTTCTTCAGACCAAGCATCAATGCCACCTTTCAGTGATTTAGCGTTAAAACCTTTTGTTCGCAAAAATGCAGCAACC
The DNA here is from genome assembly GCA_964408615.1 of uncultured Methanosarcinales archaeon. Lineage (GTDB taxonomy): Archaea > Nanobdellota > Nanobdellia > Woesearchaeales > ARS49 > JACQMU01. The sequence continues at coordinate 2,845 of CAYPAC010000170.1, read as the reverse complement.
TTCTCACTTCGCATGCCGTGATGACAATACACAATAATTTCTTTTTTTGTGTCAAGCTCCACATAACGCTGTTCAATCTCGTCCATAGGAATCCACACTACACCATTAATTGTTGCAATACTACGTTCATCACTGGTTCTAACGTCTAACAGAATAAATTGTTCTTTTGAAGCCATCTTTTTCTCCAACTCTGTAATTGTAATTTCAACAGCCATGTGCAGACAGAAAACAACCACACTATAAAAACCTTTTAATACCCATACATACTTTTTCTCATTAAAAAAGATGGCAACATTTGGATTTTCAGAAATAACAGGATTGTGGGCACTAACAAGCCTTGTTCCATTAATACTTTTGTACTTAATAAAGCCAAGACCAAAAACAATGGCAATTCCATCATTAATGTTCTTCATGCGCTCAACAGGCTATCGAAAGCTCACGTCATTTTTGCGGCAAATAATAAGAGACTGGCTTTTTGTAATACAACTTCTTTTATTGCTCATGCTGGCACTAACTTTTGCAAAACCATTCACAACATACCTGAAAGACGTTACTGCACAAAACACAGTAATTGTACTGGACGTATCAGCAAGCTCGCAAACATTTGAAAACGGACAAACAAGATTTGAAATTGGCGTTGCAAAAGCAAAAAAACTGCTTGGAAACAGCAACACAATCATACTCGCAAAAGACGTACCACTAATCGGAGTAAAAGACGGAAGTTACGACGAAGCATACAGATTTCTGTCAAGCACAGAACCAAAAGACACAATAACAAGACTTGGCGAAGCAATAATACTCGCAGGAGAAACATTAAGCGAAGGACGCGTAATTGTAATAAGCGATTTCATAAACACAGACGGACAAGACCCGCACATTGCAAAAGCAATACTTGAAACAAAAGGACTTCATGTAGAATTCATCAACACAGCAGGCGCCAAAAAAAGCAATGTTGGCATTATAGACATGACTGCAGACGAAACATCAACAACAATTTATGTAAAAAATTATGACGACACACAAAAAACAATAACACTAAACACCGCGGGAACAAAACAACAACTAACAATTGCAGCACATGCAACAGAAACATACTCCTTCAAAACACCAGAAGGACTCACAAACATAGTAATTGAAGAACCAGATGACTTTGCAGTAGACAACACAGCATACCTCAGCGCGCCAATAAAAAAACAAGTAAAGGCAGTGCTGATAACAAACAACATGTCAGTATTCCTCACAAACGCACTCAAAGCATCAGGAGACATAACACTGGACATTGCAAGACCGCCAATAGTACCACAACAAAAATACGACATTTACTTAATACAAAACATTGACGCTGAACAACTGCTCCCGGGAACATTCGAGGACATCAGCGAACAAATAGAAAACGGAGCAACAGCAATCATCCATGTGCAAGAAAACAGCCCATTCATTGACTACAAAGGACTAAGCACAGTCGGCATAGGGGGCAGAAAAGACAGCGCACCAATACAAATAGACCAACTAAACAGGTTCACCAAAAACATAGAATTCGGAACAATGGATTCATTCTTCAGCGCGCTCACAAAAGAATACACAATAACAATAGCATCAGCAGACAACAACGCAGTCATCACACTCGGAAAACACGGAAACGGAAAACTAATATATTACGGCATACCAGAAAAAACAAGCGACTTCAAATTCTCACCAAGCTATCCAATCTTCTGGACAGAACTCATACGATACGCAACAGAACAACAGGAAATCAACAACCTCAACTACGACACAGGAGACAGCCTTGTTTTCGACATACCGCAAGAAGTGCAAACACCATCAGCATTATCAAAACAAACAACACTCACGCTGGAAGAAGCAGGCATTTACAAACTCAATGACAGAACAATAGCAGTCAACCTCCTAAACGAAAAAGAATCAGACATAAACTCACAAACAAGCTCAGGCACAAAATCCCCCCAGTTTGAACTCCAGCCAGTCAAGGAAGAAAGAACACACTCACTTGAATTTAACCTAATAGCATTAGCACTCGCACTATTAATTTTTGAAATACTGTTTGTAAAATGGAGAGGCGACATATGAACATTATCACATGGCTCACAACACACCTCGAAAGCCCTGAACTCATACTCTTAACCATACCTGCAGCATTCTTCTACTTTCTCATATTAAGAAAAGACTTTTTACAAATAAAAGAAGAACCAAACATAAGAAAAAGACGAATTCTAACACAAGCAATAATGCTCCTGACAAGAACACTCATGACGCTTTTGCTATTAATAGCATTAGCAGGACCTCACACAACAAAAGAACACACACTCCAAGGAGACCCATACGTAACATTGCTTGTCGACAACTCAACATCAATGGCAGTATTTGAAAACATTGCAGACAACCTCCAAAAAGCACTTGAAAAAAAAGTAACAGTAGAACGGCGCTCAATAGGCTCAGCTGAAAAATCAAACCTCGGAGACGGCATACTCGGACACCTACAGCCAAGACAAAACATACTGCTCATAAGCGACGGCAACAACAACGAAGGAGCAAGCCTTGGCGATGTAGCACTATTTGCAAGCAGAATGAATGCAACAATAAACGCACTCGAACTAACACCTGTAAACGACGATATGAGCATAAGCATTGAAGGCCCTTCAAAAACAATGGAAAACATAGACAACACATACACAATAAAAATAAACAGAGCTGGAAAAAACGCACAACAAGCTGTAAGATTAATCATAACTGTTGACGGAAAAACAACAACAGATGAAACAACAAGCACAACAAACTATGAAATAACACAAACATTCAGCAAAGGATACCACACAATAACTGCACGCAT
>CAYPAC010000169.1:0-3060 GCA_964408615.1 uncultured Methanosarcinales archaeon | reverse complement strand
GCTTTGCATGCTTTTCCTCGTTGTGTTGATGATGATGTTATTGCTTTTGTTGCGTCTGAACCTTCTATTGTGAAGTCGTATCTTTTGTTCCATTGTTTTAGGCTGTTGTCTAATACAAAATCAATTTTTTCTTTTGCAAACTCACAAGGTTTTTGTCCTCCACAATCTATTGGCCTTCCTAATACGCAGTCTTGTAAGAGTTCTTTTATCATTCTGTTGTTGCATTCTGTGTTTGTGTTCAGTAGTGTTGTCAAAAAATTGGCTGCGAGTATGCTTTCTTTTGTTTTTTGTACAGTCGTCATGGGTTTTTTTAGGCTGTATTGGAGTGCAAATAATAGTCCCACTCCTATGAGTAATATTATGATTGCCAGCCCCATTATTTCCATTTGTGCTTTATTCTTCTTCATTTTCTTCTGCATATTCGTCTTGTACATAACTTGTTATTTCTATGTATGCAAATGTATTGATATCATTGACTGTGTCTTTTAGTATAATTGGTGTTTGTGTTTTGAAACTTCTTTTGTATTTTGTTGGTGTGTTTTGGTAAAGATTTATTATTTGATTAGATGGATAAACAGGCACCATTATTATAGAAGACCTGCCAAATGTTGGGTAATAGTCTCTTTTGATGTTTGCATTTATTTGTAGTAAATCTCTTAATGTCTCTGCTTTTAGCTTTTCAACACAATTGTCTTGTGTTGTTTGTAAGAAATTGCAGTCAAGTTCTGGTAAGTACAATATTTTTTGTATTAATGATAATGCTTCTAATTGTCTTGTGTGTTCTGTGTCTTTTGCATAGCTTGCTTTTTGTAAAAAAAAATAAATGGACATTCCTATCGCGAGTAGTATGAAAAATACTATTAGTACGCCGATTGTTTCAAACATTTTGAGTTGTGCGCGTTTGTTTTTCATGTTAGTACAATACTGGACAGTTTGATGTTAGTAAAAATTTATTTGTGTTGTGTAGTTCTTGTGCGTATTGTATAATTGTGTTGCTCGTATCTTGTCCGGTTGTTGCTTTTTGTGCTTCTGCTCTAAATTTTTGAAGTAATTGCATTGGATAAACACACTGTATTTTTCCTTGTGCTTCTGTTTCTGCCTGTAGTTGTTCTGCTCGTGCTAAAATTATGCTGGCTACTGTTGCTAATTTTTTGTATGCTGTTTGCATTTGGCATCTGTACAAGTGTGGCTCATTGCTGAATATTGCTGCGTATAATGTTGCATCATTGATTACTTGTTCTGCTTGTGGGTCGCTTAAGAAAGGCAGTTTTGTTTCTATAAATTGTTCATTATTGTTCTTTCTTGTATAAAATGTTGCTATGTTTGGTGGTTGTATGTGTACTGCGCTGACTTCTTTTCCTTTTGCTTTGTTTTGTAATGATTGCGGGTCAAAATTTGTTAAAAAAATAATGCGTGTGTGTTCTGCATCAAAAGTTATTTCTTGTACACTCGTAACTATTTGTGTTTTTAGTGTTGTTGGCAAATCTCTTAATATTTTTGTTTCAAACTGTTTTATGACAGGTTCATTGCTTGTTACAATTACATATTTTACTTGTTGTGTTGTTAAATAAAGAAAGTTTGTTGCTCTGTACGGCGCTTTCCAGTCTAATGTCCATAGTATTGCTTGTATGTCTTTTAGTTGTTGTGGTCCGAAGAGTATGTTGTCTCCGATGCTTTTGTCTCTGTTAAGTATTGTATACTTACAGTCGCAAATGTCTGTTTTTCCGCAGCTGAGTTCTATTCCGCTTGTTGGCAGGTTTAATAATTGTGCTGTTCCTTTGCTTTGTAGTGCTGCTACAAATGCGCTGTTTAGTTCTGTTAGCAGGTTCATTGCCAGTCTTTCTTGTGATGTTGTTTTTTGTTTTTGTGCCATCATGAAAAAGAATCCAAGTATGACTGCTCCTGCTATTAGTATGAATATCCAATGGAATTCCATCTCAAATGCTTTTTTGTTCATGATGTAACGAAGGACATTAATAATTAATATTTTTATCATGTGTCAAGAACCACCGGTGATCGCGATGTCGCCTTCGGCTCCTCGCTCAACACAAGTGGCATGCGACAAGCTTGACAAGTGGCTCTATACACACTGGGGGTATTTGTGGTGTATCACAGATTATTTTGTCATATGTCCTTCGTTGATTAATAGATGACGGCTATTATTAATTACTTTCGTCATCTATTATGGTGCTTGTTGAGAAATTCTTGCTTTGTCGCCAAGTCCTTCTATCCACAAGGTTATTCTTCCTGTGTTTGTTGCGCAAAAGTATCCATTGTTTATTTCTATGTCTTCTATTCTAATTGGTTGTGGTGATGGTGGTGTTAAAAAGACGTTTTCACTGCCTGTTTGCCATGCTTGGTGCATTCTTGGATATGTTTGTTGGAGTGTTCCTGGGTTTTGTGGGTCGACAATGCAAACTCTTGTGTATTTTCCTGGTAGTGTCAACTCTATTTTCGCTACACTGCCGTAGTCTCTTTTGATTCCTTCAACACTGCTTAATAAATCGTTTCTGAATGTTGCTAATCCTACTTCTTCAGACCTTTCTAAAAATCCTTTTATTGCACGGTAGCCGTACATTAGTATGAGTGCAAATATTATGCCTGCCATTGCAAACATTACAACATTGCTTATCATTTGTGCTTTTTTATTCATCGTTTTTTTCCTGCCGCGGTTTTTCTTAATTTTTTGATTAATTGTTCTGTTTCTTCTTTGGTTAGTTTTTTGTTTTTTATGAGCTTGAATTTTTTGCGTTCTTGTGGTGTGAGTTTTTGTGTTAGTTCTTTTAGTTTTTCAAATGTTTTTGGTTGTGGCATTGTTTTTTCTTGTGCTGGTTTTTTTATTATTTCTTTTAATTTTTTGAATGCTGGTGTTAGTGCTGGTTCTTTTTTTGGCACAGATTTTTCCTTTGGTAATTCATGGTATGACACCCATTCTTCTTTTTGTTCTTTTTCTTTTGGTTTGATGAATTTTTTTAGTGTTTGTATTTTGTCAAGCATGCTTGGTTTTTGTGCTGGTGTTATTGTTGGTTTTTTGATTGTTTCTGGTCTTACAGATATTAC
>CAYPAC010000168.1:2540-3077 GCA_964408615.1 uncultured Methanosarcinales archaeon | reverse complement strand
TACGCCTTTGCCTTCGTATGATCCTGCGAAGTGTGATTCTTCTGCAACAACTTTTTCTGATGCTGAATTATTGACTTGTCCTGTTGACCGTGCTGTTAATAATGGTGTTGTTGCTGTTGTTGCTGCTGGTAATTATGGTCCTAATCAAAGCACTATTGGTAATCCTGGTAATTCTGTTAAGGCGATTACTGTTGGTAATTCTTGTGACAGGCCTTTTACTTTTGGAGCGCTTGGTTCTTGTGCAATGGATGGTTTAAGTCCAAGCAGTTCTCGTGGTCCTTCAACAGAAGGCAATGTTAAGCCTGACGTGACTGCTCCCGGGACTCAGATTACTGCTGCTTGGCCTTCTGGTGTTTATAGAGGTGCAAAGTGTGCTGGTGATGATGCAACTCATTGTACTATTTCTGGTACGAGTATGGCTACTCCTCATGTGTCTGGTGTTGTTGCTTTGATGTTGCAAAAAAATAATGGCTTGACTCCCGAACAGATTAAAGATACTCTTATGCGTACTGCTAAAAATCTTAGTGGTGCTGGTTA
>CAYPAC010000168.1:0-2530 GCA_964408615.1 uncultured Methanosarcinales archaeon | reverse complement strand
TGTCTTGCGGTGTTGGTGGTTGTTTGAGAACAGTTCCTGCTTGTGTTAATAATTTGCCTAATACTTGTACTCCTTATCCAGAGTCTGTTGAACAATGTTCTGATGGTGTTGATAATGATTGTGATACTTTTATTGATTCTGCTGATCCGGATTGTGCGCCTTTGCCTGATGTTCCTTCTTGGGCGTCTTGGGCTGCGCGTCCTGTTGGTGTTTCTGTTGCACAAAATTCTGGCAATGTTAATGTTGATATTTCTGGTTTTGATTTTGTGTGGTCGCGTGGTTATCGCAGTAATGCTAATGTTTTGTTGGCAGGTCCTCCTTTTTCTGCTTCGAGTGTTTGGTTGCCTTTTAATGTCAATGCAGGTTCTAATGTTGTTGATGATGGTTGGATTAGGGCTTCGAATTCTGTTTTATCGACCACTATCCCTTCAGATTCTTTTGTTGTTAATTCTCAGCGTTTTAATGCTGTTGTTTTGTATGCTTGTAAATATCTTGGCAGGACTTCTGAATTTTTTGAGTATGACTGTAATGGCATTGATGGCAAAACGGTTAAGATTAAGCCGGATCATACGTATCACCAGGATAGTGGTCGTGGTTCTTGGTTGTTGACAGACTTTGAGAAGTCTTAAATAATACTTTATTATTCATTATGCAATGAACTGGCCAAAACTGATTTATGTTCTTATTATTGTCTTATTGTACATTCCTATGGTTTTTTTGGGTGCTAATGTTTTTTTTCCTGAATATACTGGTCATAATAATTATTTTAGTGGTTTTGATGATTGTTATAGAAGGCATCCTTTTCCTGTTCAGTCTTCTGATAAAGAACAATTAGTGGTTGATGAATTACAGCGTAAGTGTAATGAGGAACAGCGTCTTGCTCAGGAAAAGTGGGAAGATAATAAATTAAAGTACGAGGGTCAAAAGTATGTTTTGATTAGTTTGTTTAATCTTGTTGTGTTGCTTGTTGCCGCGTTCTTGCCTTTGCTTCAGGAAACTGTTTCTATGGGTTTGTTTTTGGGCAGTATTGGCGCGACTTTTGGTGCCACGATAAGATATTTTGATACAAGAAGCAAGATTGGTTTCATTATTTTAGTAATAACATTTGTTCTGATGCTTTTCTTTATTAATTATAAGAAAGATTCTTTCATTCCAACGCGCAGAAAGAAATAGGTTTTTATGCTTTCTTTTTCTGTTTTGTAAAATATGGGCTTAACAAAGGATAAACGTTACAATAACCTCATAAGTAATATAGGACAAATTCTTGAAGAAGGCAGAAGAAGTGCTATACAGTTTGTCAACAAAATTCTTGTCAGGACGTATTGGCAGATAGGGAAACAAATTGCCGAGTATGAGCAATCATCAGGTGAATCAGTGAGGTATGGGAGTGGCTTGTTTGAGAAGATCGCAAAAGACTTGAGAGTATTGCACGGGAAAGGTTTTAGCCGTACAAATGTTGTGTATATGCGGTTATTCTATCAGAAATACAACAAAAATCAGACACTGTCTGACCAATTAAGCTGGAGTCATTATGTGGAACTTCTATCTGTCGAAGATGATTTGGAAAGACGATTCTATGAAAAAGAATGTATTCGTGAAAAATGGAGTTTTAGGGAATTAAAGAGGCAAATAAATTCTGCATTATTTTACAGGATTGCATTAAGCAAAGACAAGAAAGGTGTTTTAAAACTATCTAAAAAAGGAAATATTATTGAGAAAAACAGTGATATCATTAAGGATCCATACATTTTGGAATTTCTTAGAATTCCAGAGGATCGTAAATATTCTGAGAAAGAATTAGAGCAGAAAATAATTTCTAATCTGCAAATGTTCTTGCTTGAATTGGAAAAAGGTTTTGCTTTTGTTAGTAGGCAGTATAGGATTACTATAGATAACAATCATTTTTATGTTGATTTAGTATTTTATCACAGAATTTTGAAATGTTTTGTTCTTATTGACTTGAAGATTGGCAAGGTAACACACCAAGATATTGGTCAAATGAATATGTATTTGAATTACTTTAAGAAAGAAGAATCTGACAAGGACAATCCTCCAATTGGGATAATTCTCGGAAGCGAAAAAGAGAAAGTAATGGTTGAATATGCATTAGGCGGTATTACAAACAATGTTTTTATTTCGAAATATCGTCTTTATTTACCCGATAAGAAAGAATTGCAAGAAAAATTAGGAAGATTGTTTGAAGAAAAATGAACACTCTCAAAAAAATCTACAATGCTCTTTATGCTACTTTTGGTCCTCAGGGCTGGTGGCCTATTACTTCTTCAGCTAATCAGCCAAATTTTGACAGTCGTGGTTATCATCATAATAATTTTGAGCAGCCGATAAACAACAATGCCTTGTTTGAGATTTTTGTCGGCGCTGTTTTGACGCAGAATACTGCTTGGACTAATGTTGAGAAGGCAATTACTGCATTAAATAATAATAGTGTGCTTGATGTTGTGTCTGTGCACAAAAGTAAAAAATCTCAGCTTGCTCGTTTGATTCGTTCTGCAGGTTATTTTAATCAGAA
>CAYPAC010000167.1:0-3117 GCA_964408615.1 uncultured Methanosarcinales archaeon | reverse complement strand
ACTCAAAAAAACAGTACGAACAGCAGTACATTTTCTGGACAATGTTATCGACGCAAACAATCATCCATTCCCAGAAATTGAGCAAATAACCAAAGCAAACAGAAGAATCGGCATAGGAATCATGGGATTTGCAGAAATACTCATCAAAACAGGAATACCATACAACAGCGACAAAGCAATAGAAACAGCAGAAAAATTAATGAAATTCATAAACGACGAAAGCCACAAAAAATCACAAGAATTAGGAACAGAAAGAGGGAACTTTCCAAACTTTAAAGGGAGTAAGTGGGACATTGCGAAGATAAAAACAATGAGAAATGCAACCACAACAACAATAGCACCAACAGGAACTATCAGTTTGATTGCAGGCGTAAGCTCAGGCATAGAACCATTATTTGCGATTTCATTTGTTCGAGATGTTATGGAAGGAACAAAACTCCTTGAAGTAACACCGTTGTTTGAAGAAACAGCAAGACAAAGAGGATTCTACAGCAAAACACTTACGTTAAAAGTAGCACGCAAAGGAACAATAAACGACATAAAAGAAATTCCTGCAGATGTTCGAAAACTATTTGTAACATCATTTGACATTGCACCAGAATGGCATGTGAAACTACAAGCAGCATTCCAAAAACACGTTGATAATGCAGTATCAAAAACAGTAAATCTTCCACAAAAAGCAAAACCAGAAGATGTTGCCAAAATTTATTTACTTGCTTACAAACTCAAATGCAAAGGAATAACAGTATACAGAACAGGAAGCAAACCACAACAAGTACTTTACCTGCCAGACCAAGCAATAACAGTAAAAGAAGAATTCACAGGAACATGTCATAGTGGGGTATGCACGAATTAACATGGCTGAAAAAGAATTGCCAGGGGAAATTGAAAAGTTAACAGGTATGCGAAAACTTTTTGGATACATGAAAGATTATCGATATCACGTCTACGTTCCAACAACGATTTTTGATCCACAAGCAGCAATATTGTATGTTTATGAACCCGAAAACCATTACAAACAAAAAGCAGACGCTCCAGAAAAAGTTGTTGTACGAAAAGCAGTCACATTAAAGTCAATGCCAACATGGAATGTAGAATATCAATGCTTACAATTAAGCAAACAAGATGAACAAAAAGTAAAAAGTGCTTTAAGAAATCTTGAGAAGAGACTTGAGAATTCCTCGCGTCACTGATGTTCTATCAATTCAACAACTCTCGCATACAAATCAGTTGTCAGATAATAAGAATTTAAGACAATGAGTTTAAGAATGTTTTTTGCCTCATTTTTTGTAAGTCTTTTTTGTTTCAAATTCTCAAGAATAATGCCAATAGTACCAAGACATTTGATGCCAAGAATCTCTGCTGTTCTTCTTGCTTTTTTGTCATCTGAAATGAACAACGCCGTTTTGCGTTCTTTACATAAAGATATTGCACTTGTTTCGCCAACGCCCAATTCAAGATTTAGTTTTTTAACGCACTTTTCTATTTTTATTTTCTCATCAAACAAATTTTTTAAGCACTCTTTTTCTATTTCTGGAATATCCTTACCATTTAAAACTTCAGAATAAATTTCTTCCGTAGTTATTATTTGTTTGAATATTTCAAGCAAATAAAGACGGTTTATTTTGGCTAAAACAATAAGCACTGTGGAATTTGTTATTGCTTCCATCTGACATTCTTAATATCCCGTTCAAGTTCTTCAACATCATAACTAACGGGAATCTTTTTCTGTTTTAGAGCATCAAAAAAAGACCACACGCTTAACCCTGCAAATCTTGCAGCTTGTTCTGTAGACAGCTTTCCTTCACAATATGATCTAATTGCCCGTTCTTTTTTCCATTCTGCTAAAGACCTGCTTAACAGTTTTCTCAAGACAGTTGATTTGTCCAGCTGTTCTGTTTTTGCAACAATGTCAAGACCTCTGTTCAAATCATCACCAATCCTTGCTGTCAAAACTTCTGCCATAATACATTATAATACCTTGTATTATTTAAAGCTTTTGAGTTGATGTGTCAGAAATTGCTCTTGACGCACGAAAGCATTTTATACAACAAAATTAATAACTGAACAAAAGATGGTGAAAAGAGGATTAGTTTATGTATGGACCAGCACAGGGCAGGGCAAGACAACATCAGCATTAGGCGCAGCACTGCGACAAGCAGGACACAGACACAAAGCAATCATAATACAATTCATGAAAGGCAGAAAATATGTGGGTGAGTACAAAATAATGCAACGCTTAAAACCAAATTATCAAATCTACCAGTTCGGCAGACAAGGGTGGGTAGACATAAAACATCCGGAAGAAATTGACAAAGAACTGGCACAAAAAGGATTAGACTTTGCCTACAAAATGCTTAAAAAAAAGCCGCAACTGCTTGTTTTAGATGAAATAAACATTGCAATGGCAGTTGGACTTATTTCTGAAGAAGAAGTGCTGAAATTCCTTGATAAAGTGCCACCACAAACGGTTGTTTATTTAACGGGAAGATACGCACCGCCAAAAATCATCTGGCGAGCTGACTATGTAACAGAATTTGTGACACTCAAACAACCTGAAAGAATTGTGCCAAAAAAAGGCGTGGACTGGTGACAACAAAAGATATATAAACAAAGTTTACCTTTATTGTGTTGTGGAATTAATCTCAAAAAACACGATAAAACTGGACAGAAATGTTAATGAACTTGACCAATTTGTACTGGATGTTATACACATTCTCAGAAAATACACTGATTACATAATTATCAGCGGCTATGTTGCAATACTCTTTGGCAGAAGCAGAGCAACAGAAGACGTTGACATACTTATAAAAAAACCATCAAAAGAATCTTTTATTGACTTTTGCAATGAACTGTTCTCAAAAGGGTACTGGGGAATAAACAGCGACAATCCTGAAACACTTTGGGAGTATCTGATTTCAAATACAGGAATAAGATTTGCAAAAAAACCAACTGTTATTCCGAATATTGAGCTAAAACTTGTCAAGACATCATTGGATTACGAAAGCATGCAGAATAAAATAAAAATTATTATAGACTCGGACGAAGTCTTCATCGGGCCAATTGAGTTACAAATAGCATACAAACGATTTGTTTTAGCATCACCAAAAGACTTAG
>CAYPAC010000166.1:0-3142 GCA_964408615.1 uncultured Methanosarcinales archaeon | reverse complement strand
AAAAGCTTGGTATGAGTCATTTTGCTTTTGATAAGCGTGCGAGTGTTTCGCAGTCGCTTGTTGCCAAAATAGAAGCAAACATCATTGACCCGAGCTATTCTAATGTTCTTAAAATTGAGCAAACAATTAATGAGCTGACAAATACAAAAGAACCTTCTGCGCAGGATATTATGAATCCAAAAATTATTTTTGTCAAGCCGGATGACAAAGTAATTGATGTAATAAAAGTTATGAGGAAGAATAATATTTCTCAAGTTATTGTTGAGGATGAAAACAAAATTGTTGGCATTGTTACAGAAAGTAGTTTATTGGAAAAAGATTTGTCGAAACTTCAGCAGTTAAGAGCAAAAGATGTCATGCTCGATCCCCCCGCAGTTGTTTCGAGCAAGACTAAACTTTCTGTTTTGTCAGCTATCCTCACGCAGTATCCTTTGATTGTCATTCAAAAGGATGCTCATTTTGTTGGCGTTGCCACAAAATCTGATTTGTTGAATCATTTGGTGTGAATCTAAAGTGCGCCAGCGCGGGGACTTTCATCCTTCCGATAATTACCGAAAGGTTTTTGAACCCCGAAGCCCTTACGGGCACTAGGGTATCAACCTAGCGGTTTACCGGGTTAACCAACGCCGGCACATTTTTCTTTTTTATTGTATTCTTAATATGCTTTATGCAGAAAAATCCGGAAATCTTCCGCCACAACCGGAAACTTTTCGGTGATGGCGTAAAGTTTTCGGCAAAAAGAAGTTTATCCGCAAACTTTCCGGTTAAACCGGAAATTTATTTTTGTCTCGACGATAAATAAACTATAGAAAAGTTTTTAAACAATCTTGTAAAAACCTCATTTAATAGGGGGTGTTAATAAATGAAAAAAATAGATATTAAAAGAAAATTTAAAGATTTGGTTACAATAGTTAAGGACTCAAATCTCATACCTAAATGTCGAGACATCGCAACAAAAATGGGGGTTGGCGGACGAGCTGAAAACACAGACTGGGCTACAGCAGAATATGTTTTTGAAGATGGCAAGATCAAGATTAAGTATAATGTAGAACCAATGGGCGCTGAAGATATAACAGTATATGTTGGTGACAAAAAAGTTTTTGAAGCATACGAACGCATAAAAGAATATGATACCACACCCGAACTTAGTTTTAGAGTTGGCGAGTCATTATTTGAAGTCTTGCAGTTTAAGAAAGGAGAATGGCAAACACAGATTGATTACTGGCATTATGATCTAAAAACTGATGTCCAAAAAGAAGAAATTGACAGATTGCAAGAAAGATTCGACATCAAATGATATGGACTGGCCGGGATTTGAACCCGGAGTCTCTTCGTTGCGAACGAAGCGTCGTAGCCGTTGGACCACCAGCCCAAAGAATTATGTAAGAACAAAGTTTGTGTCTAATAAATGTTTTGTTGCAAAATGTATCTTAACGATAAACAACTTCTTTGACCCATTCGTCTAATGATGGCCTGTGCACAACTCTGAAACAGGTTCCGAGTTCGTCATTGCGAAACTCGATGAAAGACTCGTTACGAGACCAACTCCCCATCCTGTTTGGTTCTGTAAAGTGTAATTTTCCGCTTGAAATTTGATAACATGATTCTACCAGTAAAGAAAGTCCTTTTTTGCGAAATTGTTCAAATCTGTTATTAAACATTGGAAACGAAATAGACATTTGATGTATCTTTCCGCCTTTTAATATAGCTTTGCTGACAGCTTCTTGTTTTTCTTTTGAGAAGTTAACATCAATATCCACAAAATAATCTGCTTCGCGTTTAGGCACAATAAGCTCCACTGCATCCTCATACTCAACTGCAATGCGTGTGAATGGAATAACATTATTGGATGCGCACATCTTCAAATAATTAGAGAAATTATCACGTTGCGGAACTTTTATTCCGTGTGCAACAAAAATTATCCCCCCTTCATAAATTTTTTCAGGTAGAGTTTGAATTATTCGCATAAACAAGTCATGTCCTGGCTGTAATAATTCGTATGTGTTTTTTTGTTTGTTGATTTGGTCTGTCGTCATTATTTCACCCCGTAATTGGTAACATAGTGAACTGCGTTAGTTATAGCACAGTAATAACGCAGTTCAGTAGATAAATAACTGCGACTAATGTGCTATAATTTATCTATACTACTCTATTTTTGATGTTTGTTTAAAAAGCTTTGTTTTGCGCAACCCATGCCGCAAGTGCTGTTTGGTTTCTGCTTGTGTTGATATCAGCTCGGGGATTTGTACGGCGATAACTTCCAGCTACGTTAATATAAACTTTGTAGTCTATTGTTTCTTGTTGTTGGTGTTCTTGTAGTTTTTGATTCATTGCATCATCTTCTGATGAGTCTCCCCTGACAATGTACTTTTTTTTGTTTGGGAATTTTGAAACAATTGTGTCTACTGATTTTGCTTTGTCGTATTGTTCTGCATAGACGAAATGAAAGTTTGCGGCTTCTGCGTATGGTTGTGCAATGTTTGCTATGTTTCTTGTGATGTAAATTTTGAGTGCGTTTGGTAGTGCTGCATAAAAATCAATAACTCCAGGATAAAATTTTTGTGCAGCATATTCTGGCGTGTATTTCTTTGCAATTCTTTCTAATTCTTCAGGATTTCTTAGAAAATTATTTGTGAATGATACGGCTATGCTATTGATTGCTTGTCTGCCTTCTTTGTAAACAAATTTTCCCATTGCAACCATCCACAGCCAGAATTTTCTGTCCATGGAGTGTTTCTTGTCATTCAAAAAATCAACAAACAGTTCTCTTGCTGGAAACGCATCTGTTTTGTCCAAATCTGATAGAATGATGTCTGTGTTTCTAATTCTTTGCACAAGTACTGATTCATCTGTGTCATCAGCTATTGCAATCCAGCTTTTTCTGGAAGAATATGGCGTGATAAGTTTCACAATAATAATTTGTTTGTGTTGTTTTATAAACTTCACGGATTTGTAAGAAAGAAATTAATTGTTATAGTAAATCACATAAATAATGGAACAAAATAGTGTGATTTACTATATGTCAGAAATCGACGAGTATAGTTAACCTTTGTGTCGATTTCTGAGCATGCTCGGAAATGCACACTATTCATAACTTATTTTTGTGCATTTCCGACACTACCAAATCTCGCAAATGTTCCAT
>CAYPAC010000165.1:0-3157 GCA_964408615.1 uncultured Methanosarcinales archaeon | reverse complement strand
ATCCAAATCTTTATTTAGTGAGGATTTTCTTCATGAAATAACTCCAAAGGTACGGCGTATTGTCAGAAAGGGTGTTCCTCCGTTGTCTACGCATGATTTGTATAATGAGGATTCTGATGTTATTATGAATGCGTTTAAGTCTGCTGGTTTATTCAACACAGAGCAGGACAGAGTGAAGGTTATTTTTTATCCGATTTATCTTACTGGTGCTGATGGTTTGCTTGATACGAGTTATTATGAGAGTATGCAGGGTTCTCATTTGGGTGTTTTTCCTTCTTATTATGAGCCTTGGGGTTATACTCCTTTGGAGGGTGGTGCGCTTGGTGTTTCTTCTGTGACTACTGATTTGGCTGGTTTTGGTCGTTATTTGTGCCAGAATGGTTGTACGAAAGAAAAGTATCCTGGCATTTTTGTTCTTGAGCGTTTTGGCAAAACTTATGAAGAAATAGTTTCTGCATTAACTGATATTTTGTACAGGTTTGCCCATACGTCGTCGCAGGAGCGTGTTGAGAACAAAATAATGGCGCAGAAGGTTGCTGCTACTGCTGACTGGAAATTTTTTATTGAAAACTACCTCAAGGCGCATAAT
Organism: uncultured Methanosarcinales archaeon; assembly: GCA_964408615.1. Taxonomy (GTDB): domain Archaea; phylum Nanobdellota; class Nanobdellia; order Woesearchaeales; family ARS49; genus JACQMU01. The sequence goes on along the minus strand of CAYPAC010000165.1, from coordinate 2,568 downwards.
CTTGCTGTTGAGAAGGTGTTTGGTTAATTTCTATTCAGCTGCGTGGTTCATCTGTCCAGAGTTTCCACCAGTCTTGACAGGTGTTTATTCTAACCTGCAGTCCTGTTGTTTTGGTTATTTCATTGCAAAAGTCTTCTAAAGGCCCTATTGGTTTTGTTTTAAACCTGTCGCTGTTTCCGAAGAATGTTATTGTTCCTGCATTTTGGTCTATTTTGTATAATCCTGCTCCGCATATTTGTTCTTTTGCGACGGGGTTGAATGTTTGTAATTGTGGTATTTTTTCTTGTTCTACTTTTTCTTTGAATGATGTGTAGATTTCAAAGTGGCAGGCTTGTTGTTTGCTTAGAAGTGCATAATTACTGCCTGTTTTGAATAATATATAGCTTCCTTTTCTGTATTGGGTGTCTAAGTCAAGATAAATCTGTTTGTCAGCCATCAGTCAATCTATATTGTGCAGTATATAAATCTATTCTTTTGGCGGCCAGCAACAGGTAACAGCAGTATTCACATCACTTATTGCACATTTGTAGTCTATTCTTAATACTGCATCTACTGCTTGTCTTGTCCAGAGTGCAAATGCTCCTTGGTCGCAGTAGAATTCTGCACTTCCTTTGTATGCCGGCTGGCTGATTTCAAGTATTTGGTTTTCACTGTTTGCAAGATAGTTTCCTGTGAATCCTCCTTTTAGGAATATTGTTAGTCCGAGTATTGCTATGCAGGATATGACCGCTGCCATTACGAGTGCCCAGTCGTCATAATTTATTTTTTTGCTCACAGTATCACCTTTTTTTGCAACAGGCTTTGTGCTGTCATTTCTTTTGGTTTCTTTATGCTGAGTAATTCAAGCACTGTTAGTGCTATGTTATGTAATGAATTGTTCTTGTCCTTTTTAATCTTTACGTTCTTTTCTGTTATTAAAATGAATGGTACTTTGTTTGTTGTGTGTGCTTTGGATATTGTTCCGTCTGGATATTTTTTTCTTTCTGCATTTCCGTGGTCTGCGGTTATTATAATATCTGCCGAATTTTTTTTGGTTGTTTGAACAATTTTTCCAATGCATTTGTCAAGTGTTTCAACTGCTTTTATTGTTGCATTGAAATCTCCTGTGTGTCCTACCATGTCTGCGTTTGCAAAATTTATTACTATCAATGAATATTTGCCTGACTGAATTTTCTTAATCGCTTCTGTAGTTATTTTTTGCGAACTCATTGATGGTGTTTTGTCATAAGTGCTGACTTTTGGGCTCGGAATCAATAATCTTTCTTCGTTTTTAAAAATTCTGCCGCTTAATCCGTTGAAAAAGTATGTTACGTGTGCCCATTTTTCTGTTTCTGCCAGTCTGAATTGTCTTAAATTGTTGTTTGCAATAACCTCTCCCAGAGTATTATTCAATTGCATCGGTTCAAATGCTACTGGTGCTTTTATGTCTTGGTCGTATTGTGTCATGCACACAAAATATAGTGGTGTTATTCTTTTGCGTTTGAATCCTCCGAATCTTCCTTGTATGAATGCTTTTGTTAATTGTCGTGCTCTGTCTGATCTGAAATTGAAAAATATTACTGAATCACATTCTTTCACAGTGCACAACTTTCCTGCAACAACTGATGGTTTGACAAACTCGTCTGTTTCTCCTCGATTGTAAGCTGCAGTCAATGCTTCTTCTGCAGTGTTGTAATGATGTCCTTTGCAGTTGACCATGACGTCGTATGCTTTGTGTTCTCTGTTCCATCTGTTGTCTCTGTCCATTGCGTAGTATCTTCCTGTGATTGTTGCTATTTTCCAGTTTTTATTATGCTTTCTCAGTTCGTTTTCAGTTTTTTTGATGTATTTCATGGCTGATTGTGGTGCTACATCTCTTCCGTCCAGAAATGCATGAACGTAGACTTGTGGAACTTTTTGTTTGTCTGCCATTTTTAGCAGTGCAAATAAATGATTTATATTGGAATGCACGTTTGCGTCGCTGAGGAGTCCTAAAAGATGCAGTGCTCTTCCTTTTTCTTTTGAGTGATGCATCGCTTTCAATAATATTTTGTTTTTGAAGAATGTTTCATCATTTATTGTGTCAAAAATTCTGACAACATCCTGCTTGACCAATCGTCCTGCTCCAATGTGCAGGTGTCCTACTTCTGAGTTTCCTATGTTGCCTTTTAGTAGTCCAACATTTTCTCCTGCTGCGCGCAGAGTACAATGTAGATGTTCTCTCAATAGTTTGTCAAAAACAGGTTTTTTTGCTGTAGTTATTGCATTCCACTTGCTCGCAGGTGCACAACCCCACCCGTCAAGTATTATTAAAACAACTTTGTTCACAATTCCCTCTTAAGCGCTTGTGCGATTGTTGATGACACATCAATTACGCTTGCTTTTGTTTTTATTGTGTTTGTTGACAAGGTTTTTGCGCCTGTTTTTCTAAGCATTGTGAGCGCATTTTCAACAAATAATCCGTGGACTGCAATGCAGGTTATCTTTTTTACGCCAAGTTTTTTCAACTGAAGTATTGGCTCAATCATTGTGCGTCCTGTGCTTATTATGTCGTCTATAATTATGGCGTTTTTGCCGCGCACGTCCGTT
>CAYPAC010000164.1:0-3183 GCA_964408615.1 uncultured Methanosarcinales archaeon | reverse complement strand
AACAGTATGGCAGAACCACTGACAGAAAAAGAAGACGAGAAACTATTAATGATAGCATCAACAGCACTCGCAAGCAAAGGCGCAGCACAAGCAGCAAAAGACAAACTATCAAAAATAGCGGTTTCTGCAGTCAAGCATGTGTTGGATAAAGATGAGCATGGAGTTTCATTTGACAAAGAAAACATAAAATTAGAGAAAAAAACAGGAGGCTCAGTAGAACAATCAGAACTAATCTCAGGAATAGTACTTGAAAAAGAAGCAGTACACTCCGGAATGCCAAGATGCGTCCACAACGCAAAAATAGCACTCCTTGATGCAGCAATAGAAATAAAAGACACAGAAATAGACGCAAAAATATCCATCACAGACCCAAACCAAATGACTGCATTTTTGGATCAGGAAGAAAAAATGCTAAGACAAAAAGTAGACAAAATAGTTTCAGCAGGAGCAACAGTAGTATTCTGCCAAAAAGGAATAGATGATGTTGCACAACATTTCTTATCAAAAAAAGGAATTTATGCAGCAAGACGCGTAAAAAAATCAGACATGGAAGCACTTGCGCGAGCAACAGGAGCAGTAATAGTGAGCAATTTAGAAGATTTGAGCTCAAAAGATTTAGGAACAGCAGGACGCGTTGAAGAAGTAAAATACGGAGACGAAGAACTAACATACGTAGTCGACTGCAAAAATCCAAAATCAGTAACTGTGCTAATAAAAGGCGGAACAGACCACGTTGTAGACGAAGTCAAAAGAGCAATGACAGACGCAATAGGAGATGTCGCAGCAGCACTAAAATCAGGCAAGGTAGTTGCAGGAGCAGGCGCTGTTGAAATAGAATTAGCCAAGGAATTACGCAAGTTTGCAGAATCATTGTCTGGCAGAGAACAATTAGCAGTACAAGCATTTGCACAAGCAATGGAAGTCATACCGCGAACACTGGCAGAAAATGCAGGATTGGATCCAATCGACGTGTTGACAGAACTAAAAGCAGCACACGACAAAAAACAAAAATGGGCAGGAGTCAACGTGAATACAGGACACGTTGTAGACAGCTGGAAAGAAGGAGTCATAGAACCACTAAAAATAAAAACACAAGCAGTCAGCTCAGCATCAGAAGTCGCACAAATGATATTAAGAATAGACGACGTAATAGCAGGCGGCAGTAAATCTGCAGGAATGCCACCGATGGGCGGCGGCATGCCACCAGGAATGGGTGGAGAATACTAAAATGAGTTTAGAAAGAATAACATTAGAAGATACAAGACAATTTTATGAGCAGAACGAAAAACTAAGACTAACTTATTTAGGAGAAGCAACAATAGACTTAAGCTGGCATCAACAAGGCAAAATAAGAATTAATATTTCTCCAACAACATTCAAGTACGGCAAAAAAATATGTGTTCCAATCAAACCATGGGCATGGGCTAATGGCAAAATACGCGAACAAGATGTCTTCACAACAGAAGGATGGCTGAACACAGTAGACAGGTCATTAAGAGACACAAAATACTACATCACAAACGTAACATTCTTAGGATATTCAGGATTTCTCAGATATCCTGCAATAAAAGGCAATCTCTATGAAGAAGTTGCGCAAGAACAACCACGACCTACAGAAGCAGTATGCGACATAACAGACACTTTTGATGACAAAAAACTAAAAGAAGAATAAATTATGAGCTTTCCAGAACGAATAACACTGCAAAACATTGAAGATTTAGTAGGAAAAGAAACAGCAGAAAAACTTCAAAAAGTCGGACCAGTAGAAATAAGTGCACGCGTAAAGTTCGGCCCAAAACCCTATTTAAGAGTTATAACAAATCCAAACACTGACGCAGAACAAATAACAACAACCAGTATTCCATATGAGTTTTCAACACCAGTGGATAAACCTTTTTTGTACATAGTTGATAAATATTTGCGCGAACAAGGACAATACATTACTGAAGTAACTTTTTTGGGCGGCAGATTTTTCTGCAATCCAACTATTGAAGGTATTCTCTACACAACAAAACAATTATAAAACAGCACTCTTTTCTATCTCGTATGAAACATTTATTCCAAGAACAAATAGCATTGTTTACTCTCGGAATTGTCGCAGTAATATGGCACACTGCATCAGGACCAACAGGACAAGCATTTTATTCCTACAATGAACTTCCACTTTACGCAGACGCACTCACAGACGACGGATTTTTTCAAATATTCGAACAATGCGCAGTATCATTAACACAACAAACAACATGCGTGTTTGAAAATTTAGAAACAGCAAATCTTAATTCATTTGACGCAATAAGGTTAAGACTGCCTGCAACAACACTTGATGCATTTAATGTCGAACAATTCAGCGTCATAACAAGAGGAAGCGAAGGATACTCACAATTATTCGACTGCACAGGAGCAAAAGAATGCATACTGCGAACAAAACAATTGAAACCTGAAGGAAGCACGTTAAGTATAAGTGTAACTATTACTGTTAAACAGAGTTCTTAACACAAAATATTTATATTTGTTATTATTGTAAGATTGCATGATTACTGTTTTTGACAGAGACGAAGATACAAACGAAATTCTTGCAGAATATTTAGAACAGAACAACAAAATAAGAATGCTAATAGGAGAAAATGGAATACAAAAAGAAAAAGAATACAGAAAAAAAACAGGCTATGATGAAAAATTAAGAGAACAACAAAAAGGAATGCTATATCCGCCAGAACCAAGCATGTTTGCTTTGCCACGTGAAGAAGAACAAAAAATTTGGACAGATGTCGGTAAAGGACTCGAACTAATCTGTGCTATAAACTTAGAAAAATTTGATAATGAATATGTTTTTTCTGCAGGCATTGTGCGTCCTGATATTCCTGAATACGACAGCGACGACGACAACGGAGAGTATTCAACTATTAAAGAATTAGTTGATGGAATAAAAAAACACTTGGCACAACTTCCTGTGAGTTATTGCGGAGCAACAATAAAACCATTCTTTTACACAGTCATAGAAGAAGTCAGTCTTGACGATGCTTTAAAAGTATTAATAAAAAAATTAGGAGTACCAATTCCTTCTGATGATATAAAAATGCGTGGCTTAAACATAGATGAACGAGCAGAGTTTGAACGCCTTTTTAATTCGTGACATTTAAATACACGCGCATTATTTCTTCTTCTTCATGGACGTCAAAAAGC
>CAYPAC010000163.1:2884-3201 GCA_964408615.1 uncultured Methanosarcinales archaeon | reverse complement strand
ACAATGGAAGATGAACGATATGCAAATGATGTTTTTAATATAGGTAATGATAAAGCATGGTCTTTTATAGAGACTGTAAAAACAATAATTGAAGTTGCGAACAGTGGAAGATGGAGTTTTGCACCGTTCACTAAAGAACGCGCAAGCCAAAACCCTGGCAGTTTCATAACAGACATTACAAAAATAAAACAGTTTGTTGGCTGGGAACCAAAAACTGACTTAAAAGAAGGAATACAAAAAACAGTTGAGTATTATAAACAGAACAAGCAACAATACTGGTTGTAAATTTGAAAGTAAAATAATTACGGATAGTCCAC
>CAYPAC010000163.1:0-2851 GCA_964408615.1 uncultured Methanosarcinales archaeon | reverse complement strand
AAATGTTTCCAAATTAAGGATTATTGATTGATTGTAGCTCTTTCCATACAGCACGCCAACAATCTCTGTTCCTTTTCTAACAAATAATTCTGGAACAAAACCGTCGCTAATAATTCTTTGCACCACCACCCCTTTCGTATTTTTTGATTCTAGATAAATGTAGTCTATGTGTTCTTTTATTTTACTTTTTTCATAATCTTCAAGCAACTTGATTTCATCAAAAATATCCAAACTGCCAGCAACACTTCTACCCATATAATATTCTGCAACAAAACTTTCATGATCTGAGAATACCACTGCATTTTCAGGTGCATTTTCTCTCACATAATAGCCTGCTGTTTTAATACCTGTATTTCTACCGACAGTGCCGAAATGAAGATTCATATTTGTTTTGATAAGAGGAACGTAAATAGCTTGCACATATTGACTGGATGGAAGTTCACCATTAACAATTATTCTTTCTAAACTTCCTAAGTCTACAAGATAAACAACAGCGAAAGTAGCAACAATTGTTGGCAATACTATGCTGCTAAGAAACAAAACATTAAAATATTTATTTTTTAAGACAGCGAATGCATCGTCTAAGAAAAAGGCCGCTAGAAATATTCCCGCTGCAGTTGGGTGCATAAGGTATTGGTAAGCAATCGTATAATTTCTATCCACGACAAAAACCCAAGGAAGCAGATGCAAAACGAACCAAAAAAGAACCACAAAATGCGCCTTTTTAATTCTACCCATGAACATTTGAGCTAAACCATAAATAGAACTAATCGCTAAAAGTATGAAAAGCACCGGCCCTAGATTGGCATAGAACTCTTGCACTGTTTCAAAAAAGAAAACACCAAAATAGTTTGATTTCCCAAAAATATGAAACAAATACGCATTATGCCCCCAACCCTTTGAAACTAAATATGCCGCAGACATAAATACTGGAAATGTAGGAACAAAGAACCACAAAACAGATTTAGAAAATGCAGTGTCTTTAATCACCCGGAGGAATCTTTTAATTAACGGCAGCTTTGAATTATCACAAAATACTGCCCCTGTAATAAGTATCAGAGGAATAATTCCATAAAACTGAACATCATTACTAAAATAAAGCCCCAGAATAAAAAATGAAAGTGATTTATTAGATTTGTATTTGAAATATCGAACAAAAAAATAAAGTGTTAAAAGAAAGAACAAAGTTCCAACCACGCCAATTAAGCCTATGCTGCGGGATGTGCTGACATGAACTGGTTGAATTGCAAATAATAACGCTGCGATTAATCCAACACACTTGTTTCTTAATTCTGTGCCTAGAAGATACGCCACGTAGATCGAAGCAACACCAACTAGAATATATGGAAAATTAACTGTGAACTCTGTTATCTGAATTCCAAACATATGCAAGAAAAATGTGAAGATTGCACTCCAGATTAAAGTCACCCAACCCCAATTAAAATTAAAAAATCTAAACAATTCAGCTGCATAATGACTGGATGAATAATCTAACAGAAAAGTGAGGGGTTTTATAGAATTCTGAAACAAAAACACTTCATCACTGCTTGTAAAAGTTTCTCCTACACGAAAATACAAAATACGCAAAATAAATGCAAAAAAGCAGATTGAAATTATTAACAACCTTTCGCATTGTTTTCTATCCATCTAACTAACAACACCACCAATCATTTATAAAACTGCGGGAATGAATCGAACAACTTTATAAACGGCTATGAACAATGGCTGCGCAATAAAAGCCGGATAAGCAAATGCTGCAAGAAAATTAATAAAAACAGAAATAAGAAGTATCGAATAAAACAATAATTTAAATCTTGATTTCTCAATATTAGAAAAAGAACATAACAGGACAATAAAAGGAATTAAAGGAACAAGATAACGCGCGGAATAACCGCCAGCACCTGTCTGCGTAACACCATAAGAAACCCAGAAAAGCATTGAGAGAATGATTATTGTAATAATAGCAAAACAATGCACATTACTTTTTTTATACAAATTATTGACTCCTATAACAGCAAACACGAGGACAGGAGAAAACGTCAACAAACCAAACATAGAATTAAACAACCAGCGCCACAACCCGAATAAAGGATTCACAAAATAAACTGCACCTATCTGGTTAAACAATAAAGGATTGCCTGTAAGATAATAATTCAAGCTAAAAGCAAATGAAGCTGAAACAGCAAGAGGCACGGATAATGCGATAAAATATTTAAACTTCTGGACAAAACTTTTTTGAGACAACAAAAGAATATAAAATGGGAGAATAGCAAGCAAAAAAGGGTATTTAATCAAAAAACCAGCGCCTAAAAACAAACCAGATAAGAAAAATTTTTTCTTGACCCCTGCAAAGTACCATGCAATAACCAGAAAACTCGCCAAATAAGGCTCAGCCCAAAAAGTCTTTGAATAATGCCAATATTGCGTTGCAAACGCAAGAACAAACGTAAATAATAATGACTTCTTTTCTGACCGCGTATAAAAAAATATTATTCTGTAGAAAAGAAAAATACCAAACAAACTAAAAGTGAGAGTAAGATAAATAGCCGCAGGCTCAAGAAGCCAAGTGTGCTTCAGAGGCCAGAGAAAAATAAACGCAAAAAAAGGAAGACCCATAGGGTGACCGGAAATCTCTTTTATTGTTGATTTATCATCAGGAAGTAATTCAACAATAACTTTATCATCTATTATTGGAATTTTAGATATGCTCTTGTTCACAGAATCAAACAAACGCGTATGCCTATCATAAATCGTCCATCTTTTACGTCCCAAATCAGGACAACCGCTTGAAGCGGCATTATAGTTGTTCGTCAAAAAAAAATCACCATCATAAACTAAACTATAAAGTGTT
>CAYPAC010000162.1:1514-3206 GCA_964408615.1 uncultured Methanosarcinales archaeon | reverse complement strand
TATCACATCATCACCATTTTTCTGCATTATGTAGTTTACTATTCGCGCCATAAGGTTATCCACACTAAAATTTTTGTTTCTTGAAAGTATGTTCTGATGATTCAAAAGCAGTACTGAAATATTTAGTTCTTTTCCTGATTTAGGAAGAAAATGTTCGTAATCTGATATTATTAATTCAATTTTGTGTTTTTTTATTTGTCCTTTTAATTGATTTATTGTTCTTTTATTTAAAAAAAGGTTAAAAATGTTTTTTATTATAGTTTTAGAAATTATTATTCTGTTATTTCTTTTGATTAATTCTAAAGCGGGAATAGTTATCACTTTAGCATCAGGATTAATTTTTAGCAAAAAACGTGTAAGATTTTTAGGGCAGAAATAAATAACGTTGTGTTTTTTCTTTAATTCTAACGATAACGCACCTATTCTATGAACGTGCCCTAAACCTTCTCCGCTAAAAGATATTCCAATATTCATTTTTAACGTTAAACAGAATATATTTAAATAACTCAGGTTTAATTGATAAAATGGGATTATGCGATAAAGTTGTAGATGCCAATGTTGCATTACTTGCACAATTAAAGGGTGTTCTGGAGTCTTTACCTTCTGAAGTTTATCTGGATACTTCTCAACCGCCTTATTTTTTCAGTATTGGGGCTCAGACAAGACATATACTTGACATGTACGATTCTTTGATTAAAGGTTATAGATCAGGGCGTGTTGATTTTACAGAAAGAGATCGTAATAAAGTTTATGAAACAGATCCTCACGCAGCAATAAAATATCTTGAAAGAATGCAAAATAGTCTCAAGGGTTTTTATTCAGAGAATTTAGAAACAAAGCTTGATCTGAAAATTGAGCCTGATGTTGGAATATTTGAAGAAATTCCAATAACATTAGGGGGGATTTTTGGGATGCTTTTTTTTCACACATTTCATCATCATGCAATGATTGCTCAGCTTTCTAGCGGTCTTGGATACACTATTCCTGATGGTTCTTTTGGTTATAATCCTTCGACTACGCGGTTTTTACTGCAGGAAGGAAAATGTGTACGCTGATATTTCAAAAACACCCAAATGGTTTTTTGCTTGGCGTTAACCGTGATGAAAAACCTTCAAGAAAACATGTTAGTTATGTGAAAGATTCTTTTTTCTACCCTGTTGACCCTGTAAGTAAAGGGACATGGATAGGCGTATCAAGAAACAATGCATTTGTTCTGCTTAATAACTATCCTTCAAAAAAAGGAGAAATATCCAGAGGAACTATAATACCCGCATTACTTAATGAAGAAATTCATTCTTTAAATGAATTAGAATTACATAAATATGCTTCTTTCAATCTTTTTACTCTGGATATTAATAGAAATAAAGTTCGGGTTGATTTTTGGAATGGTACAAATCTTCAAAAAAAAGAATTAAATGAAGATACGATTGTTTTGTGCTCCTCTTCTTACGGTGTTAAGGACTCAAAAGAGAAATACATCCTATCATTAACCGAAAAAAGACTTTCGCTTGAAGAATTAAAGCAGTTATTGGCGCGACATCATGAAAATAAATCAACGTTATCGCCGTGTTTACATGGGGAAAAATCTGACACAGTCTCATCAATAATTTTAGAAAAGACCGTGAATAAAATAATTGTTTTAAGTGCAGATGGACAGCCGTGTAATAAATTTTATAACGAGATTTTCTGTTT
>CAYPAC010000162.1:0-1504 GCA_964408615.1 uncultured Methanosarcinales archaeon | reverse complement strand
GAAAATGCTCTCGACAACACACATTCTTGTAAAATGGAGCAATAAAAACAAAACTGATTACTGCTATAACAAAAGAAAACAAACCCGAATAAAATGGATTTGGTGATTCAGCCAAATAATGCAGCAGGTAAGTGATGACTCCAGTAATAACTGAAGGAACTACTATTGCTATAAAGATATTTCTTCTGCAAAAAAACATGCAAGAATGATTAGTTATTATCATTACAATGAAGCTATAAATAATTTGTATCAACCCTGCAATAAATGCTTTGTACAAACCACCAGATAAGTTTATGGCGAATATTGAAATGCCCATCCCCACACTGCCAAGAATACTCATCACGAGAATAGTTTTGCTCACCATAACCTTCCCGTAACCTTTTTTGTTTCTATAAAGAACTCAACATATTTTTTTATGAAATTGATAAATGACATTTGTCCTATTTTATTTCTGTTACAGTTTGATATTTCAAAAAGAATACTCCATTGTTTTTTAAGATCTTCCAACCCATTTTTGAAGCTGAATGCATTGTCATATACATGGATTAATTCTGATGTAGCACCATTAACCTCTAGTATATCATAATTTCCATTTTGGAAATCCTTGATACTTTTTGACTTAACGTCGAGTCTGCCAAAATGAAATCCTTTAACGTGATCTAATATCTCTCTGGTTTTATTAAGTAATGCTGGAGTTAGTAGGTGCATTGCTTCTTTGAACATGGCGCCTTGACAGTGGCTTGCTGTAACAAGTGTTTTTATTTTTTGTCCTTCAGGCAATATTACGCTAAGTTTGTTTTGCAGTATTTTAACAATAGCTTTTTTATTTTCAATATTACTTTCATCTATTAATTCTCTCACACTCCTTTGGCCATCGCCTTTAAGAATAGGGATTATTTTTTGTGTTATTGAAATTATCTCCCCTGTTTTTCTTGACGGGTGTCTTACATAGAAAATTCCAAATTCATTATCGTAACCACAATATTCTTGCAGCAAATAATCCCATTTTTGCAGTTTTAATAAACTATAAACGTCTTCTTTGCTTTTTAATAGTCTGACATCCACCCCTCTATGACCTTTGTCTGGCTTGGCAATAACTGGCAATCCATACTGTTCAATAAATTTTTTAGCAATCTTTTTCTTATGATAAAAATCCATCTTAGTTTTAATAAAACAATACGGAAGCACATGAGTGAAGTGAGAAAACATCATTTTTTTTGAAGTAAAAGGAAGTCCTCCATAAGGAAACACTGGATTGCTTTTTGTAATCACTGCGGGGGTTGTTCTGTATTTGAAGCATAATTTAATTATGTGCGGAATTAAAAGAGGGTACAAAATGTATGGTGGTAGGTTTTGCCATTTCATTCAATCACATCAGTTTCAGGATGATACACGCGTTATGTGCAGGTATATTAAATATATATTAAAGGTATATTAAAGGTATATTAAAGTTTAAGTGCGTGGCTCATATTGAAGATAAAGTAATGAGATTTTATCGTTTTCT
>CAYPAC010000161.1:1807-3218 GCA_964408615.1 uncultured Methanosarcinales archaeon | reverse complement strand
CTCAAGGTTTTTTGTATGAACCAATTCAGCTTTCAACACTTTACCTTTTATAACTCTACTTTGAGAACCGCTTGTTACCTTAATCGCATATCCATAATCCTTAAAACCAACATCTTCAATCATCTCCGCTAACTTTCTTGATATAGGTATAAACTCTCCTTTTCTTACCATATCACCAATTAACACACACATGAATTTATTTTTTCTCAACACTCTTTTACACTCGTTAAACACCCTTTTCATTTCATTCAAGAATGAGTTCAAAGAATCGGCTCTTGACAAATCATTAGACTCGTTGGAATATTTTACCATATTCCAATACGGTGGATGGATAAAAACCATGTCCACGCTTTCTTTATCCAAAGGTAATTTTCTGCTATCATTTTTTGTTATCTCCTTTCTTGTAGGGTTTATATCGTAAGCTATAATTTTTCTATTCAATTCATTACAAACATCTATGCTCGTGCCAGAGCCGACCATAGGGTCTAAAACAGTATCGCCTTCATTCGTGTGCAAAAGAACGCAGTGTTCAACTATTTGCGTTGGTGAATTGCCATGAAATTCTGGGTCACCAGCATAGGTTTCTCTTAAACCAAAATCCCATACAGTTGAAAGATTTATATCTTGCTCCATTAATTCTCGTAATCTCATAAATTTGGGTTGCATTTTCAAACTTTTTTCTTCTGATTCTTGTGCCGATTTGACTACATTCTTGAAACGCTTATTCCACTTTTTATGTTCTTCAAATTTTTTGTAAACTCTTCGTATCACTCTTTCGTCTTTCAATTCAGATATCTGCCGTGCCACATCTGGCTGAATAACTTTTCCCATGACAGCTTCTTTTATTCTACTGTCTATGCTTTCATCATTCAAAATTGGGACAACCTTTTCCATTTCAAGAGATGTCATCTCCTCGTTCATTACTTTTTTCATCAATTGTTCTCTGACAGTTTTTTGCGGTATTCGTGCAACGGCTTTTAATGTATGTATTCCAAGACGATTTTCATTATTACCTGTGTTAAGTCTTTTCACTTCTTTTTCAAGCGGTAGAATAGATAAATATTGTGAGACTAAGACTTGGGAAATACCCAATCTATTAGCTAATTCACTCTGTGTTTTCATTCCAGAATTTTTCATTATTAATTTGAGTGCTTTCGCTTTTTCAAAATCAGTTAAATCTTCTCTGTGTAGATTTTCAATTAACGATTCTACAAGAATTTGTTTATTGTCGGCTTTCTTAATTATTGCTGGGATTTTTTTCATCCCAGCCATTTGACTGGCTCTCCATCTTCTTTCACCAGAAATTATTTGATATCCACCATTACCATTTTTTCTCACAACAATCGGTTGTAAAACATCTACTTCTTTGAAACTTTTTGATAATTCGAGAAGTTTTTCCTTATCAAAGGTT
>CAYPAC010000161.1:0-1797 GCA_964408615.1 uncultured Methanosarcinales archaeon | reverse complement strand
GATATGGATTGGGTTGTATTTTGTCAATAGATAATAATTTTAATTTCATTTTTATCCTATCCCTTTATGGAATCCCCTATTTTTATAAATTTACTTTTAGGAAAGTAGCATATGTTTACTTTCTTCACTTCATTTCCAACATACGAATCTCCTCGAAATGTTTTCACATCATTCATTAGTTCATCAATTAAATTCCATCTCCAAATTTTATCTACCGTATCAAATACAGCATACACAACTTGTGTTTTTATTATTTCTTGAAAACGCTTGAATATATTTACTCTGTATTCTTCTAAGCCATAACTTTCTCCAACTTTTGTTGGGTATTTTCCCTTTACTTCAACAAATACAAATAGCAAATCTAAATCAAAAATTCTTTTTTTATCTAAAACAACCCATATATCTGGTAGATTTATGCGTTCTTTTTCCCTTTCAATAACGGCTGAAGAAGGATAACCTTTCTGAAACCTATGAGTAAAACATCCTAACTTTTGCATGAGATTGCAAAATTCTAATTCATATTTTTCACCAATCGCACGGTCTTGCTGTTGATGTTCTTTTATTACTGGCATTTAATCACTTACTTAAAACTCTTTTGATTTTCTTTTCAACTTCTTCAATATTGGAATCGTAGACAACAAAACTTTTGTATTTGTTGTCTTTTCTATCACCAAGAGTAATGGGAATTTCTTTTGGTTTTTCTATTGTTGTCATACTGTAAACATTATTGTTTACAAGCTTAAATACTTATCCATACATATATTGTTAACAGAAATGTAAACAATAGAGGTGTTGTAAATGGAATATAATGAATTGCTTGAAGATAGAAGAATACGGGCTATGGAGATTGTAAAATCACATAAGCTAACTTATCTTGGCGACAAATGGTTAGTGCCTTCTCAAAATGGCAACGGTTCTTACACGGTAAGACTTGAGAAGGATATGCCAACTTGTTCATGCCCAGATTTTGAGAAACGAAGAATAAAATGCAAACATCAGTTTGCAGTAGAAATAATCGTAAAGAAACAGATTGACGAACAGGGAAATGTTTTAGTCACTAAGAAAGTAACATACTCGCAGAATTGGATTGCTTACGACCAGTCACAAACGCAACAAAAAGAACTGTTTCTCAAATTGCTTAATGACTTGTGCAAAACAATTCAACAACCAGAATATAATTTCGGCAGACCGAAGTTACCATTATCAGATATGATATTTTCATCTGCTTTGAAAATCTTCACTACATTTTCTTTGAGAAGATTTACAACTGACATGAAGACTGCACAGGAATTGGGGTATATCCGAAAAGTGCCACATTATTCGAGTGTTGCATACTACATGGAAAATCCAGAGTTAACACAGGTTATAAAGGAATTAATCACAATATCGAGTCTGCCTTTGAAATCGGTTGAGCAAGATTTCACAGTAGACTCTACTGGATTTTCGACATCAAGGTTTGACAGATGGTTCGACTACAAATACGGTAGAGAGAAGAACATCAGAAAATGGCTCAAGGCTCATGTCATGAGCGGTGTCAAGACTAACATCGTTACAGCATTACAGATAACGACTGCACACGAGCATGATACAAAGTTCTTACAGCCGTTGATGGTAGAAACATCAGAGCATTTTCAGATAAAGGAATTGTCCGCAGATATGGGTTATAGTTCACGAGATAACTTGGATGCTATAAACAAAATCGGGGCTATGCCGTATATCCCGTTCAAGAGAAATACGAAACCAAGAGCAAACGGCTCTTCGACTTGGCACAAGATGTGGTATTACTTCATGTATAAG
>CAYPAC010000160.1:0-3220 GCA_964408615.1 uncultured Methanosarcinales archaeon | reverse complement strand
TTTCTTTTTCAGAACTCGGAAATTCTATTCTTAAATATTGAAGAAAATGTTTCGCCGCATACAAACAACTAACATCATTAATTGATTCATCAAGAGTCATTTTAGTTCACCTTTTATTTTTCTGTGTTCTTCTAACAAGCTTTTGCCGTAATCAGTAATTTTGTATGAAAAACAGCCAGTAAATATCGTGTGTAATTCTCTTGGGTGAGCTTCAGTCTTATCGTATTGATGACATGCCGTGATTCGTGTTACACTTGTTATTTTATCACTTATTTGAACAAGCATGAGTTTGCATAATGCTTCAAGCGTTGTTTCAACATTCTTTTTTTGTTGTTCATTTGTTATTAAAGCAGTGTGATATCCGACTTTTCTCGTGCGTTCTTCATATGTTTCGCCGGTTTCTTTTTCACAATGTTCAAGGGTACTAATATAATCTTGCATTACTCTCTTGATAGCTGTATCATAATCATTCATTATTTGCCGCATGTTCGATACCCTTGCTGTCGCATCAACGAATGGAAAAAGTATATTCTCTAATTCAGTATTTTCAGTTTTTTCTTCTAAATTTTGTTTGTCAGGCATTATTTTCAAGCTCCATTCTAAACCGGCACAACATTGTAAGGAATTTCATCATACTTTCCAAAAAACAATTCACAATGATAACAAATAAGTAAATTGTCAAATGAAAAAGGATTTTTCTCATCTCCTTTTTTGTCATCACAAGAAACAACGTGATACCCACGCGTGTGACATTCATCTCTGCGTTGTTCTTCAATGCGTGCTAAAGTTCTCCAGTCACCACTAACCTGCGCTCTCACAACAACCAATGCGTCATCAACAGCTTTTTCTAACTCTTCAGGATTATTAACATTAACAGTGTCAGGATTATTTTTATCTTCAGTCATTTTTATTTCAATTGCACGTACTTTTGAATAATTTCATTTATGACATTGAATGTGATTAATCTTGGATTGTTTGGTTTTCCTTTATGTTCTCTTTCAAATGCCCATGTTTCACAAGGTATGTAAACGACGCCGATGCCAACTTCCAATGCAGGCTCTACATCGCTCCTGATAGAATTGCCAACGTGCCAGACTCGTGATTTGTCTCTCTTGCCAACAATTTCTCCAACTACACTTGCATTTTTCTTTGAAACAATGTACAAATTATCATTAAACCATTTTCTACAACCTGTTGCCCGAATCTTTTTTTCTTGTATTGCAACATCGCCTTTTGTAAGCAGAATAAGTTCATCCTGCTGTGCAACCAAGAAATCAAGAGTTTCAACAGCACCATTTACTAATCCTTCTTTCTTGTACTTCTCTTCATCAAATACAGACATGCCTATTTTGTAAGCTGCCTGAAGGTCATCTTCTTTGGCAATAATTCCTAAAGTCTGACAAATAGAAGAGTACGTTTCACGAAGCGCACTTGGAAAACTATCCGTGCTGAATCCTTTTGCGGACACTGTTGCTTTGTCCAGTTCAACTTCAAGATTAATAATAGTCTGAGCATCAGGAGAACGCGCACATAATTTCCCAATAACCCACTCAACAAATTTAGCTTGCGCAAGAGAATAATAATGCTGATTCCACGCCAACGTATCATCATAATCAAAAATCCAAGTTTTATTCATACAAACAGAACAAAATCACCACATCAAATATAAAGCTTTCTAAACAAAACTGTGACAAAAAAGATACGTGATGCATTGGACACTGGACAACCATGCACGCAGGCTATTTAAATGACAGTATCTTATCACAGCGCTATGACTGAACATAACGCTTTAGTAGTGTTTCAAGACAAGAAAATAAGAAGAGTCTGGCATAATAATGAGTGGTATTTTTCTGTGGTAGATGTGGTTGGAGCGTTAACTGACAGTATTGATGCAAAAGATTATTGGTACAGACTAAAAAAACGGGAGTTAGAATCAAGTAGCGTTGAGTTATCGACATTTTGTCGACAACTGAAATTACAGTCTGGTGATGGTAAATACTATGAAACAGACTGCGCAAATACAGAATCTATTTTCAGGATTATTCAGTCGATTCCTTCTAAAAAAGCAGAACCTTTCAAAAGATGGCTTGCAAAAGTCGGATACGAAAGAGTACAAGAAATAGAAAATCCAGAATTGGCGCAAAAACGAATGAAGGAAATTTACAAATCAAAAGGATACTCTGATGATTGGATAGAGAAAAGAGTGCGAGGAATAGCAATACGAGATGAGCTAACAGATGAGTGGAACAAACGAGGAGTACAAACAGAAAAAGAATACTCAATCTTGACAGCCGAGATTTCAAAAGCAACATTCGGAATGACACCGAACGAATACAAACAATTCAAAGGACTAAAAAAAGAAAATCTTCGAGACCACATGAATGATTTAGAACTAATATTTTCAATGTTGGGAGAAAGAGTTTCAACAGAACTTACGAGAAAAGAGGATAAACAAGGGTTTGTTGAATGCGAAGATGCTGCAAAACGCGGAGGCAGAATTGCAGGAAATGCAAGAAAAGAAACAGAAAAAGAATTAGGCAAACCAATAACGTCAAGCGAGAATTATGTTTCTGAAACTGAAAAAAAGAAAAAAATAGAGGAAAAAGAACAAAAAACAGATAACAAAGAATAACTCAAAACCATTATAGACGAACCCACATAAACAAAAAAAGCTTCTATGAATTATGTAAAACCAAATCAAATTCTAAAGTGCTCCAAATTCCATTCTATCTATCCTAATAAAAAAATAGCCCCGCACGGACATTACTTATTTTTGTGACTTTTTTGGATTATTTTGATTTATTTTCTATAGTTGCCCATGCCCGGAATTATGTGACGGACTCCGCCAACATAATCTTCTACATCACCAAAAAATCTTGGAATTAAATGAACGTGCAAGTGATGTACTGTTCTCCCTGCGGCCTCGCTTTCATTTACTCCGACATTATAACCATCTGGCTTCTTTTTAATTCCAATGTGTTCTAACATTTTTTTACAGAACTGAATGGACTTATCGTTTAATGGTTTTGCAATAAATCTTTGATAGACTTCTTCTAAATTTGTTCTTTCCATTAATTGAACGAGTGCGGATAAGGGAGATTGTAGTTCACACCATTCATCTTTAGTTAAATCCAGTAATGAAGCAACATGCCTTTTTGGAATAAGTTCTGCGTGTCCCGGAGAAACTGGGAATTTGTCAAAAAAAAAAAAAAAGTATTTG
>CAYPAC010000159.1:0-3264 GCA_964408615.1 uncultured Methanosarcinales archaeon | reverse complement strand
TAAAAAATTTTTCTAATTACATAACCTCCATTTCGGGTGGAGAAATTTTTGCCCTGCGTTAACGACTACCCCGCGAGACGCCCCGAGGCCGTAGCCGTAGCCAACGACACCGTAGCCGCAGACGCCACGACCAACAGGCCAGATTTTACCTGAAGGTGGAAGATATGTTTGTGCTTTTTCTTGAACGTCTTTCGGCAAGTCTGCGAATTTTCTCGTGTAAATGTATTCAACCCAATCATCAGGTAATTTGTTTATGCTGGTCCATGTTTGTGACTTTACTTCAGGGATGTTAAACTCTTTTTTAGCTGAACATGCAAAGTTTTCTGTTTTAACATATTCGCTTCCATTCCAAACAAGTCCTGTGGGGTCTAAATAAACAATTAGTTTGTCCCCTTGTTTTTCAAAAGCACAGCTTAGCCATTCACCATAACTTTTAAACATATCTTCTTTGACTTTTTTTAGTTTCTCATCACTTATTCTGTTTTCTAAGCAGTCAATTATTAAGCTGAAAACTTCTTGAGGTCTTGTATGTCTTGCAGTAGGATTCTTTGTTTTGATTCTTTCATCACTTTTATCGTACGTGAATAATTCTTTCTCGTCAGAAGTGTTGTCTTTGTATTTTGCTTTCTCATCAAAACTTACTCCTTTGTAAGAACTCGTTGCTGTTGCATTTTGTTGTAAAAACTCATCAACCAGGTCATCAATATTCCTATTATAATCAGCATCTATCTCAGCCACGGTTTTTCCAAAAATTTTTGTTTCCGAGTTATTACTATCAAAACTCATTTTTTAGCTTCTCCACTCTTTTCTTGTAATGTACGTATGTTCTCCGATTGCTTCTGTTGTGTATTCATCCCTAGTTATTGTTATTCCTTCAGGAAGCCACAACCACGTCTGACGGTCTTTTTGCCTCATTCGAGGGCATTTAGTAATTGGCCACACTCTTAATTGGTATTTAATCGCGCGTTCCCAAGACTCTTTTTGCAATCTTAATAACTGCAATTTTTCATTATTCCTGACATCCTGCTCAGCACACTTTGCTTTAAGTGCTGCAGTCTTTTGTTCCAAATTCAGATTTGCTCTTTTAATAACATCACAAACATACTCTTCATCCTGCACAGTGTCTTTGAAAAGCTCAAGCTCTGCCTTTAATTCTCCAGAAAGAAAGTTTCCAACAGCATCATAAGCTTTGTTAAGAACAAAACAATAGTCACTATTTTTTTTCTCACTGAATTCTTTTTTAACAACCGCAAGCCTCCACCTTTTGCCCTCAATATCGTCAATAAGCAAATGATAACCTTTAACCAATTTGCTTCTTTCTTTTTCAGCCTCACCAAGCTCTCTTTCAACCTCTTTAAGACTTGTCAAATAACGAGTTAGAACAACATACTCGTCCTGCAAAGTAAACTCTGCAGGAGGCATTTTTACACTATCTTCTCTTAAGCGAGACACTTGTTCTTCATTCATTCCAATTCGTTCCAACAAATTTTTAGTTTTCTGCCTGACAAAACCAGCACGCAAAACATCTTTTGGAGGAAAAAAGTCAATTAAAGCAGAATTTAATTCATCAGCATAAAAACGCGACACAAAAGCTTTACTGGCTGGATTTCTCAAATAATCCAAAAATTCACCAAGTTCTGCGATTCTTGTGCAAAATTTCTCAGCATCACGAATTGCACCCAACACACCAACAGCAAAACCACCATACTGCCTAACAATACTACTTACAGGAAAAACAACCCCACCGCTCTTAAAATAATCAAGAACATCTTGGCTAACTGCATCATAACCAAAATGAGCCACTTGATCAGAACTTCCTAAAGAAAGACCATCTTCAAACCATTCATTTAAAACACACAGTTTTTCAGCACCTTTAGCAACACGACCACTCTGTTCAATAAAAGACCACAATGCCAAAGGCTCTGCAATACGATTTGCCAAGTTCAAAACATTCTTTCTGCAATATTCAGGAACTCTTTCAAGTATCTCATTCCCGCTTCTTAAAAAACCAAACGCAACATTAGGACTAATGCCAACAAGCTTTTGAGAAACACCTGCCACATCATCCAAAACAGCATCATCCAAAGTTCCATAAACTTTTCTAAAAGAAGGAACCCCACTCACAAAACCAAAAAAGAGTTTAGCATCACTTAATTGATTACCCGCCTCAACAATAAATTCAGCTTCAGGCACACCGCCATACAACGCAATAAGTTGCTCTAACTTATCCTGTTTGACAATACTCCCCAGCCTTGAACGAAAAGCATTCTCGATTAAACCAGTCATTTTACACCTTGTTTTTAACACGCTTTCCAAAAGAACACGCTTTATAAACATTGCGGTTTTGTTACTATTAATTGGTGGTTACTTATAACTCATTATTTTTTTGACTTTAAGCCTGAATTTTTTAGTGTAACTTGCCAAATATTTGTCAAGCTTTTTTTTGTCAATCACACGCACAATCTTCTTTAGCGTTTTAGTGCTTAAACTTTCTTTAAAATAAATCATGTCAATCAATGTCTTCTCGACATCAGAATAAGGGAAATAAAAATCACCCTGTTTTACGTATTCATAACCAAAAAGAAATTTCTTATCAATCCTTCTTATCAAAACATTCGAACCCAAAATACTGCGAATTCCGGTTCTTGTTTTTCTGGCAGCAAGAATAACAGGAATTGTTTCCTGTTCCCATAAATCGTGATGGCTGAGCGCATCCTGAAGCCCAAAATAAGCTGGCTTAAAACAAAAAACTGCCAATTGAGGAACGTCATGAATTGTGTAAAATCCTTTCGTTATTCTCTTTATTCTTCCTTTTTTGAGAAGATTGTGAATAAATAGTTTACTATACTGTTTATTCTTAATATATTTCTGTATCGACAAACTCTCGATTACAGGACTGCGCGCAAAAAGTTCATTTATTTTTTTCAAATATTTTTCTTTACCCATGCTGCATTCCTGATGTATTCAAGCATTTTTTCACTTGATGGAACCAAACCCTCAAGAATTAAAACCTTTAATTCTTTTTCATCAACAGGCTTTTTAAAATTTTTTATGAAATAATCAAGCTTTGCCTTAACTTTTGTAAAATCATTAATGTGTTTAAGCAAGAAAAAAATGTCGTACAAGTCACGTATTTTACGCCGGCCCAAATATGTGTCTGCCTTTTCATTTACAAGCTCTTCTGCTGTCAAAGTGTACACGGAAACAAGATTTCCCTCACTTGTTTCGTATTCTTTTAAACAACCATTAACCTTCTTAAAAAAT
>CAYPAC010000158.1:0-3289 GCA_964408615.1 uncultured Methanosarcinales archaeon | reverse complement strand
ATTATACAACAGTAATCTTGTTTTGTATGATAAGAGCACTGATTCTGAGATTCCGCAGATTCTTGGCACTGCTGTTAATGGTACTTTGGATGGCAAAGTTATTGAGCGTTTTTCTGTTGTTGCGACTTCTTGGAAGCAGTGGAAAAGTCTTCATCCTGACACGCTTGTTCTTTCTGAAAATACTGGTTTTCCGAGGGATTATTCCCGCAATCCATATTCTGGTTATGAAAGTCTTTTGAGGGTTTGGTTTCCTGTTGCTGCTGAAAGCAGTCTTTTTTCTTCAAAAAAAATTGTTGTGGGTATTGAGAATAATGGTGAGTTTTTGGCTGTTCCTAAAGATGAGTTTAAGAATGCTAAAAATGCTAAAACTGTGCTTGGTGGTGAGGAGATTTCAATAAATTATGATTCTGAGCTCGACATTGTCACTGCAACTTCTGCAGGCAAAGAATTATTGTCTTTTGACGTCTACTGGTTTGCTTGGTATGCTTATCATCCTGATACTAAAGTCTTTGGTTAAACAAATAGTTTAAATAAGTTCTAAAAATAACATAATGCATGTTTGTAGAAATAAAAAGCAGGGGTTTTTTGTTGGGTGTATTTTTTGTCATGTTCTTAATTTCAGCCATTGAAGCAGTAAGTGCAGAATCTAAATATAATAGAGAGAAATCTGAGGAGTTATTTCATTTAATTAATTGGCAGGAATACACGCCGGAAACATTTGAGAAAGCGCTCAAAGAACAAAAGCCAGTATTTCTTATGATTTCTGCTCCAGCATGGTGTTACTGGTGTCATGTTTATGAAAGTGAGGATTATCTTTACAATTCTCAGCTTTATCCTTATGTTAATGATAATTTTGTTGTTCTTTTTGCGGATTCTGACAAGAGGACGGATTTGACGAAGAAACATTTAGAGGGAGGTTGGCCTTCGACAACTATTTTTACTCCAGATATGCGGCGCATAGCAGGATTTTCTGGTCCTCGCGAGCCTGTTGGTTTGCTGAATTATTTCAAGCAGGTTGTTGCTTATGTTAATGCGGGGAACTTTTCAAGTTTTGCTTCTCAAATAAAGTATGAACTAACTTCTCCTGTTGTGCCAACAGATAGTTACTTGCTCGGTTATGAAGAAAAATATCTAAAGAGTGTAGAAGACGCTTATGATTCAGTATATGGTGGTTTTGTTCTTCAAAGGGAAGCATGGCGTGAAGGCCAGAAATTTCCTAATTATCTTACTTATAAATATTTGTTAGAAAAATATGAAGAAACAAATGATAAAAGGTATTTGGATTTTGTTTCACTGACTTTTAGTAATCAGTATACGGATATTAAAGAATTAGATGCGCGTTATAGGCTGTACGATCCTGTTGAGGGTGGTTTTCATCGTTATAGTACAAAAAGAGATTGGAGCATTCCGCATTATGAAAAAATGCTTTATGATCAAGCAAAACTATTGAGGACTTACTTCCAGCTTTATAGCATTACTGGCAATAAAAATGTTAAAACAGCTGTAGACAAAACTATATCTTTTGTTATAAATACTTTCTATGACGACGAAGGCGGATTTTATTCTAGTCAGGATGCTTATTTAGAAAATGAATATTTTGGTTTGGCTAAAGAAAACCGAAACAAAATTGAGCCGCCGTATGTTGACAAAACAATGACTGTTAGTGGAAATTCTATGATGATTAGTACTTTTCTTTATCTTTATGATAAAACTGGTGATGTCCAGTATGAAGAAGTTGCTCGACAAAGTTTAGACTTTGTTCAAAAGAAAATGGTTGGGCAGGATGGAGTTTATTACTATTTTGATTATGATAAACAGGAAGCGTTTTTAACAGGACAGTCTGTTTCTAATTCGTGGGGTTTGTTGGCATTTATTGATGGGTATGAGATTCTTAAAAACAAGGAATATCTGCAGACTGCAGTGAAAATTGCGGATTATTCTATACAATATCTTTATGACTGGAATTCTGGCGGATTTTTTGAACGGCATAGTAAGGATGCGATATTTTATGCGCCTAATGAACGCATTGACTTGTCGAAACCTTTTGAGGAAAATGCGGTTTTTGCTTATAGTATGTTGAAGTTATATTTGTTAACTAATAATTTTGAATATCTTGAATCAGGAATAAAAACTATTGGTTATTTGTCGAATAAATTTGGAGGCTTAGATGAAGCTTATTACTTTTTGGAAGCTGTAAAAATTGTTAAAGATAAAGACTTGTTTTCTGTTTATGCTGCTAATCAAAAAGAAATTACTTCAATTGTTGAAGAGAAAAAAGAAAGTTTTTTTTTGAATGATATTATTGGGCGGCAACAAAAAATGGTTTCTACAGATGATGCTCCAAAATTGCAAAGTGAGTTTGCTAATGTTGGGTTCATTATTCTTGTCATTCTTGCTCTGTTAGCAGGGTTGCTGAGTTTTTTGTCACCTTGTTGTTTGCCTGTTTTGTCAGCACATTTTGCTAATAATTTTAATGCTGATAAAGGCGAGATGGTGAAGAATACTGTTTTCTTTTTCTTTGGATTGGCGCTTGTTTTTTCTATATTTGGCATGGGTGCTACATTAATTGGCAGTTTTTTTAGGGAAAATAGGGTTGTGTTCACACAAGTGGCAGGGGCGGCTATAATTATTTTCGGAGTGTTGGAAATTTTTGGCAAAGGTTTTTCGGGATTGAACATTCGTCTTAAAGGTAATACTAAAACTCCATTTGGTTCGTTCTTATTTGGCGCAGTTTTTGCTGTTGGTTGGAGTGCTTGTATCGGCCCAATTCTGGCATCATTTTTGCTTTTGTCTGCGACTTCTGGAACTATTTTCAAGGGGACTGTATTGTTGTTTATTTACGCGCTCGGTCTAGGAATTCCGTTACTCATTATTTCAGTTTACTTTGATAAAATAAAGAATACAAGATTTTGGATGGCTATAAAAGGACGAACAATTACTTTTAAAATTTTAGAAAAAGAAGTGAATTTTCACAGCACTTATTTGGTTTCAGGAATAATATTAATCATTTTAGGAATATTAATATTCAATGATTACTTATTTCGTCTTAACCAGATAGCTTTGCAAACAGATTTTGTTCAGAATATTGTTATAAGTGGGGAGGAATTTTTAAAAAGAATATTATTGAGATGAATCAAATTAAAGATTATCGACAATTCTGTTGATTAGAGCACATTAAACAGAATTGTCGTATTAGATAATTCTGGCAAATAAGTGGCATAATCACCAGAATTATCGGTTCAGTCCCGAAAGTCGTGTGAGCCAAAAAAATAAGTTGTGGCAGGCGAGC
>CAYPAC010000157.1:0-3301 GCA_964408615.1 uncultured Methanosarcinales archaeon | reverse complement strand
TCGTAAATCTTGTGTGCTGTTTCTATGTCTTGATAAAATGGAATAAATAATTTGTTTGAATAGACTGCAGGTATTGGGTTTGCTGTCAAGATATTCCCATTAAATTTGTCAAAAAATCTGTTAAACTCCATTATTGGTTCGTCGACAGTTGTTATTGTTGAGTATTCTGCGTAAGTAAAATAGAAAAATGTTGCAATAAAAATAATCCCTAAAACTGCTAAATGTTTTTTCTTCATTAATAAAATTCCTTGTGCCGCAAAAATTGACAGGTAAGGTAAAAACAACAGTGCAAATCTTGTTTGTTTGTTGAGTGCGATTGTGAAATAGAGTAAGAACAAAACAAGAATCCATAATAATAAATTTTTTTTATTGTTTTTGATTTTCCATAATGCAGGAATTGCAAGAACTAAAAAAATATTTTGTTTGAATAATTCTATCGGATAATAAAATAAATTATGCAAATAAGAGTAGACAGTTCCGTCAATCACTGAAAATGTTGGATTGTTTTGGTGTGGTGTAGCTGCAAGAATTGTGTGAAAAACATTTTCGTATGCAACAAAATTAAAGAGAAAAAATGGCGTTGTCATAATTAAAAAACTGCTGATTAATTTAAGAATGGATTTGTGTTGTTTTGAAAAAATAAGCATCATGCTGAATGCAATTAAAAGTATTCCTTGTGGAAATTTTGTCAAAAATGAGACTGCAGTAAAAATTCCTGCTAAATAATATTTTTTGTCTATAAAAAAATAAATTGCGATTATTCCGAATAATGTTGATAGTATTTCTGTGTGTATCAGGTGGCTGCTGAACAAAAATACTGGTGTTATTGCAGTTAATATTGCCGCCAGTATTCCTGTTTTTTTTCCAAAAAATTTTGTGCCGGTTGCATAAATCACGCTAAGAAGAATCAGTGATGTGATTATCATCATGATTTTTGAAATCGTAATTAATGCATGTGTTTCAAATCGCAGTTTCCAGACAAAACTTAGCAGTATTGGCAGTCCTAATGGTCTTAAATCCTCCCATAAGCCAGTTTCACCATTCGAAGCAATGTATTTCGCCATTCCTGCATAGACTGCTTCATCCCAGCCGAGAAGTGGTTGTTTGAAAAGAATGAGTGTTTGAACAATAATAAAAATGAACATGACAAGTAGGGCAAATTTTTTCATATGTCGGAAACCTCCTGCGCGGACACCTCTTGCTTTAGCTTGTAGGAGGAGCGCGAGGTTTCCGAGCATGTCAAGAACCACTTGCTGTTAAATCTAGCGGTCGTTTATCACTTCACGCCACCCGCTTTAGTTGGTAGTTCTTGACACTTGTCATAAATCTTTGTTTGTTTTATAAGTTTGGTGCTCAAAATCACAATCTTAATAAAATACTTCTGAATATTTTTGTTTGTGGATAAGAAAGAACGTGATTTGGCTTGGGCATCATTAATCTGTGGTTTGTTAATCTGGGTTCCTTTGTTTAATACTGTTCTTGGCCCTTTGGCTGTTGTTTTTGGAATTGTTAGTTTAAGGCGTGCTTGGCTTGTGCCTGAAAAGTATGGTGGTCAGGGGCTTGCATTGGTTGGCATTACGCTTGGAATTATTTCAACTGTTTTTTTGTTTGTCACTTTGTATATAAAGCTTTTTAAACCAGAGCTTCTTTAAAACAGAAGATGATTGAAATTCTTATGACCATTTCTGGATACATACTTGCGGTTCTTTTTGTTGTTGTATTTTTTATTAATTTTGTTATTTTTTTATCTTGGTTTGTCAAGAAAAAGCATGTTATTTTTGAGCCTTGTGTTAGTGTTGTCATTCCTGTTTTTAATGAGGAGAAAAATATTGATGCGTGTCTTGCTTCTGTTTTTGCTTCAAAGTATCCTCGAAACAAGTATGATGTTATTGTTGTTGATGATGGTTCGACTGATGGCACTGTTGAACATTTTCGCGTTTGGAAGCCTGTTAGTTTAGTAAGAACAGCACATTGTGGTAAGGCTGATGCTTTGACTGCAGGTATAAAAGCGGCAAAGCATGATTTTATTGTGACTGTTGATGCTGATTCTGTTCTAGATGTTGACTGTTTGCGCAGTATTGTTTTGCCAATGAGTGATGCACGTGTGGGTGCTATTGCTGGTATGACTAAAGTTAAAAACAAGCATTCTTTGTTGGGCATGTTTCAGAATGTTGAGTATTTTTATAATAATCTTATTCGAAAGGCTTTTTCTTTGGTTTTTAATAATACTGTCTGGTTTCATGGCGCTATTGCGTGTTATAGAAAGCAGGCATTGATTGCTGTTGGTTTTTTTAAAAAAGACACTCTTGCTGAGGATTTGGATGTTTCTATGGAAATGTACAAGGAAGGATATCTTACTTTGCATTCAGATGCGTGTGTGCATACTTCTGTGCCTTTGAGTGTTCGTGATTTCTTAAGACAACGAGGACGTTGGTGTGCTGGTGTTTTTCAGTCTTTGGAAAAAAACAAGAGTATCCTTAATCGTCATGCTTCTTTTTCGTGGTGGTTTGTTCTTCTCAATCAATGTTGGTGGGCTTTTTTTGCTTTTGTCTCTTTTCCATTGTTTGCTTTGCAGATTGCGTATTGGTTTCCTTTGTCAGGGAGTTTTGTTGAGGTTTTGGCTTATTTGTTTCGTTGGGTAAGTTTGTCAGGTCCTGTTTATGTCGTGTATAAATTGCCTGTTTGGGGTGTGTCTTGGTATGGTTTTTTTGGTGTTTTGTCTGGTTTATTGTCTGTTTTGTTCATGTTTTTTGCATTAAAATTGTTTAAAGAAAGATTGTTTTTTAGGAATTTGTTTGTTTTGTTTTTTTATTTTCCTTATACTTGGTTGTTGAATATAGGGCTTATTGCAGGTGTTTTTAGCTATAAGTTTTATAAAGGTGTATTTTTTATCAGGTGATGATATGCAATTTTTAGACCTTATGATAGTATACGACCGTTTTGGTCAGGGAGCAGTTTCTTGGTATTTGCAAATGAATCGTCCTTTACTGGATGGTGTTCATGTTGTTTTTGATAGTTTGTTTTCAGCATTTCTTGCTGTGGCAATGTTTTTGTCTGTTCTTTTTGTAGTCATGAGTGTTATTGCTTTGTTTTCGAAGCGTCGTTTGTCTGAATATGTTTTTGATGAAACTCGTCCTTTGTCTGTGAGTGTTCAAATTCCGACGTTTAATGAGCTTGCTGCTTTGAATTGTGCAAAAGCTTGTTTGGAGTTTGATTATCCTGAGGATAAGTGTGAGATTATTATTGGTGATGACAGCAATGATGCTGAAGTTTCGCACAAGATTGATGCATTTGCAGCAGA
>CAYPAC010000156.1:0-3321 GCA_964408615.1 uncultured Methanosarcinales archaeon | reverse complement strand
ACCTCACAAAAGGAAATAAAATAATGATTCTTAATGATGGAACAAAAGAAGCAGTCGTCACAGACTACGTTTTCAGAAAAATAACAGCACAAATACCATTAATTATTGAAACAAAAAACAAAACTGATGTAAACCTTGAAACAGAACAAAAAAAGTACACTGCAATTGTCGTACCGTGGGACCTTGACGACGAAACATCATCATTCATAGATACGATGATAAACAACAAACAACTTGAACAAACAAAAACAATCAAGCTACTGCAAAACATTTACGACACAGAAATAAGAATATACGCAGACCTCAACAATTTCACTTACACAGAACAAGAAAAAACAAAAATACACAAAGCACTCGAAGCAATGGAAAAAGGACATCCCGGCATAGAAATAGCAATGCTAAACACAATAAAAAAATTCAAAGAACAAAAAACAACATGAAACAATGGGGCATAATACTAATCCTCCTGCTTATTCTTAGCGCATGCACACAACAACAAATAATTGAAGAAAACACAGACAAAACAATTGAAGTTTATTTCTGCAACAAAACAGACTGTGAAAAAAAGCTTGAACAACAAATAAACAATGCAGAAAACATTAACTGCGCACTATACTCAATAACAAGCAACACAGTGAAACAAGCACTTCAAGAAAAAAATGTAAGAATCACGATAGACTACAAAAACAAAAAACAAACAAGCGGGTTAAAATACAAAAGCATTTATCACGAACAAGGAATCATGCACAACAAATTCTGTGTTCTGGATAATTCTGTAATAACAGGTTCGTATAACCCGCATTCGACAACAGCAAACAATCTCGTCATAATACCATCAAAAACACTTGCGCAGAATTATCTTGACGAATTTAATGAATTATGGGGGATAACAAGAACGGTAAAGACAAAAAACACAAAAATATTGTTCAATGACATACTCATAGAAAATTATTTCTGTCCAGAAGACAACTGCAGGCAAAAAGTTGCTGAAACATTATCATCTGCAAACACAAGCATACATTTCATGACATACAGCTTCACCGACGACAGAATTGGAAACATTATTCTTGAAAAATCAAAACAAATAATTGTAAATGGCATATTTGACAAAAGCCAGATAAACAAATGGAGTGAATACAACAAACTAAAACATTTATCAAAAGCAGAAACAAGAATACACCACAAAGTTTTCATTGTTGATGAAAAAATAGTAATTACTGGCAGTGCAAACCCGACAAACAACGGATACACCAGAAACGACGAAAACATAATTATCATTCATGACAAAAATATTGCAAAAGAATTCATGAAAGAATTTGAATCACTCTCTGGATAAATTATGCTTTTTCAAAATAAACTTAAACCTCGCAAAATCAGAAGACTCCTTAAGCTCACGAACCTTGTGAACAGGCAACTGTCGAAAAACACGAATAGAAATCTGAGCAACCTCCTTCAAATCATTCTTCAACTCATCCTCAACCAACACACTTGACGGCGGTTCAACAACAACATCATGCTTTTCAGGACTGCCAGCAACAACCCAATCAACAACACGAGAAAACAAACCTTTATTGTCCGCCTCATACTCAGACTCAACAACCACATCGTCAGAAACAGGAACATCAACAGGCTGTTCAACACGAACCGGGGCGATATCCCTGACATTCGTATGAGAAACAGCACCTGAAGACTTATTTGCTTCAAACAACTGCTTCCAAAAAGAATACCGACGAGCAGACCTACGCTGTGAAATATACTCCATCAAATCCTGTTCAAACTCAATACGCCTCATATACACTAAATTCAACTCCCTGTTTAAAAACTTTTTTATATGAAATGACAAAAACAACAATAGATGAAAAAAGAAACATCAGCAGGAGCAGTCCTTGTACTCAATGAACCACCATTGCTGAACGAAGTTAAGCAGGGCGCCGCAAGGGCAGAACCAAAATACCTCTTATTACATTACACAGCAGGACACTGGGACTTTCCAAAAGGACATGTCGAACACGGAGAAAGCAATGAAAAAACAGCACGACGAGAAATAGAAGAAGAAACCGGCATAAAAGAACTCAAAATACTCCCCGAATTCAAAGAAACAATACACTACTTCTTCAAACAAAACAAACAACTATACTCAAGGACAAAAATAAATGAACAAGAGTTGTCCTTTCGTAATAAGCAAAAGACGCCATCAGATGCTCAAAAATCAGCGTCTTTTGCTATAATATCAAAAGAAGTCATATTCTTCATTGCAGTCACCAAAACAAAAGACGTTAAACTATCACAGGAACATATTGGATATGAATGGTTACCTTACGAGAAAGCGATTGAGAGAATAACTTTTAAAAACAGCAAAGATATACTGAAGAAAGCAAATGAGTTCTTGATGAGAAAAAATCCATAATCTTTCCAAAGTGAAACAATAATTGTAACATTTATATTAAAAAGTGATACAGTTTCAGTAACACTTTTTATTGCATGTCCAACAAAAAAATATTCAAAAATTCAACCACAAAAGTCTTATATATTCAACTGAATAAAGTTATTCATTAGGTGCATGGGGATAACATGAAAAACCTTGAAATCGCAAACATATTTTACGAAATAGCAGACATTCTTGAAATCCAACAAGTACAATGGAAACCACAAGCATACAGAAAAGCAGCACGAGCACTTGAATCACTATCAGAAAACATCGAAGACATTTACAAAAAAGGCGGCCTTGAAATGCTAAAAGAAATACCCGGAATAGGAGAAAACCTTGCAAAAAAAATAGAAGAATACCTGCAAACGAACAGCATAAAAGAATATGAAAAACTCAAAAAAACACTGCCAAAAGGAATAGAACAATTAATGCACGTACAAGGACTTGGCCCAAAAAAAGCCATCAAGCTAAGCCAAAAATTAAAAATTACTTCATTAAAACAACTTCAAGAAGCAGCGCGCACAGGAAAAATAAGAAACATAGAAGGATTTGGACAAAAAAGCGAACAAGACATACTAAAAGGATTAGAACTTGTAAAAAAAAGCCAAGAAAGAATGCTATTAGGAGACATACTCCCAATAGCAAGAGATTTAGTAAAACAATTAAAAACACTAAAAGAAATAAAACAACTCGAAATAGGCGGCTCATTACGACGAATGAAAGAAGTTGTCAGGGATATTGACATTTTAGCAATATCAACAAACCAACAAAAAGTCATGAACTTCTTTACAACACTACCCGACGTGAAAACAATACTTGCACACGGAAAAACCAAATCAGCAGTAATACTAAATAATGGCGTGCAAGCAGACATAAGAGTACTGCAAAAACAA
>CAYPAC010000155.1:0-3393 GCA_964408615.1 uncultured Methanosarcinales archaeon | reverse complement strand
TGCTTAAAACGCTTAATCATACCACTTGTCCTTTTTGTTATTCTCCGAGAATTCACACACCTTAAATATTTTTCTATAGTACAGAAGTTATCATCCAAAAATTTAAATAAAAAAATAAAAACAAAAAATCTAACTATCGTCCGCGGGCCATTTTTGCACGAGATATGTCGCCATTCTTGTCGACAAAGTACAAATAGCCAGAAGCTTTCTTAACGCCAACTTTGGCAACTTTCTCAGGCTTGCCGCCTTTGCCTTTCTTTCTTCCACGGGCCATTTTTGCACGCGAGACATCGCCCTGCTTGTCGACAAAGTACAAATATCCGCCGACTTTCTTAACGCCTGCTTTTGCAACTTTTTCTGCCATTTTTAGGTTCCTCCTTTAAACGGGTGAAAACATGCATGAAAGCATACAATTCCCCCCGATATTTTTGTTCTGCACGTCGGAAGCACTCCCTCATTTAAATATTTTTCGACGGCGCAACAACAATAAACACTATTTTCTTTTCTTAGCAGTCTTTTTTTCAACATGCTTGTCGTGTATAAACCATTCTTCAGAAAGCAATTTTGCAAGCTTGGAAGCTTCTGCAAAATTTTCCTTCTTTAATTTCTCCAATGATTCAAAAGGCATAACTTCCTCTTTCTCCAAACGACGAGCTTCCTTTAAAAGCAATTTCCAGTCAGATTTTTTTCCAGCCATGTAAAATTCAATAACATAAAAGTTTATTAATCTTACCAAAACTTTGCTGGACATGGCAAGCGGTATAATAATTTCAGGACAATTCGGAGACATTTGCATACGAGAAAAAAACAACAATCCAATAGAACTTGGCGAACTTTTAATAGCAGAAAAAAACAACACAAAAATCCTCCTGCACGTTTTTGACTTAGTTTACGGCTCTCAACTCGACCAACATCATCTTGAACTAATATCAGGACTAAAACTTGAAGAAGATCCAACACTTAATTTCATGGACCAGCCACTCAGAAGCTACGTGCTTGCAAAAGCAAAAAATCTAATAACACTACGAACCAACAAAGCAATCACGTGCAAAACACTGCCTGCATTTTTTTCAGACGTCCGCGAAGTACAACCAGACGACTTAAAATTCTTAACAACACCACAAAACGCACTAACATTCGGACAACTGCGCAGTGGCAGTAAAACAATCCCTGTTAAAGTAACACTCGACGGAAAAGAAGTATTCAGCCACCACATACTTGTTTCAGGAACAACCGGCAAAGGAAAAAGCATACTAATGAAAAATTTATTATGGGAAACCCTCGACAAACCCTACTGCGGATTACTCGTGCTGGACCCCCATGACGAATATTACGGCAGGACAACAACAGGACTAAAAGACCACCCAAGCGCAGACACAAAACTACATTATTACTCGCCAAATACGCCGCCGCCGGGAAGCAAACTCCTTCGAATACACTTAAGCCACCTCAAACCAGCACACTTCAACGGAATAATAAACTGGAGCGAGCCACAACACGAAGCACTCATCGCATACTACAGAACATACGGACAGGAATGGATAGAAGCAATCATTACAGGAAAACCACTAACATCAGTAAAATTTGCAGAAACAACAATTGATGTTTTAAAACGACGCATCATGCAAATACTTTCAATATCAATCGACGATACAGATGCAATCAGCTGCAACGGGGTATTTGACCAGCACACAGGACAAACAACCACAAAAGACATTGTCACAGAACTACAACAAGCAAAAACAATCATCATAGACACATCAACGCTAAGCGGACACGCAGAACTATTAACAGGAAGCATACTCGCCAACGAAATATTCCACACAAACAAAAAAATACAAACAAAAAATCTTCATGGACAGCCAGTCATTTCAATCGTGCTTGAAGAAGCACCAAGAGTATTAGGCAAAGACGCACTCGAGAAAGGACCAAACATTTTCGCAACACTTGCCCGTGAAGGAAGAAAATTCCACGTAGGCATCACGGCAATAACACAACTGCCCAGCCTAATACCAAGAGAAATTCTTGCAAACATGAACACAAAAATAATCCTCGGAACAGAACTCAAACAAGAAAGACAAGCACTCATAGAAAGCTCAGCACAAGACCTAAGCGCAGAAGACAGACTTATAGCATCACTCGACAAAGGAGAAGCAATAATCACCTCAACGTTTGTAATCTTTGCAACACCAATCAGCATACCAAATTTTGAAGAAACAGCCAACAAATCTGTCAAACAAGAAAAATACCAATCATCATTCGGAGGAATAAAACTCACATGAAATTTATTCATCTCGCAGACTGTCATCTCGGCGCATGGAAAGAACCAAAAATGCGCGAACTCAATGAAAAATCATTCAGTTACGCCATTAACACATGCATCGCAGAAAAAGTTGATTTTGTACTAATCGCAGGAGACCTTTTCAACACAGCATTCCCACCAATAGACAGCATGAAATTATGCGCAGAAAAACTCAAACAACTAAAAGACAACAACATCCCAGTATACGCAATCGCAGGAAGCCACGACTCAAGCGCAAGCGGAAAAACAATCATCGACGTATTAGAAAGCGCAGGACTCCTGACAAATGTTGCAACAGGAACAACAGAAGGAAACAAGCTAAAACTATTCTTCACCACAGACAAAAAAACAGGCACCAAAATAACAGGAATACCCGGCAAACGCGGAAGCCTTGACAAAGAACACTACAAACAACTTGATTTTGAACATCTTGAAAACGAAAAAGGAGAAAAAATTTTTTTGTTCCACGCGGCACTTGACGAACTTAAACAAACAGGATTTGAAAAAATAACAGCAATGAGCACATCACTACTGCCAAAAAACTTCAACTATTACGCAGGAGGACACGTACACATCATACACACAGCAAACCTTGAATCAAGAAACAACATTGTTTATCCAGGACCTGTATTTCCAAACAGCTTTTCAGAAATTGAAAAACTAAAAACTGGAAGTTTTTGCATAGTCGACAACTGGAACATACAACACAAAAAAATAGAACTACAACCTGTTGTTTCAATAATACTCGACTGCACAGGAAAAAAACCTGCAGAAATAACACAAACACTCAAACAACAAATAGACAAGCACGAAATAAAAAATGCGGTAATAACAATAAGACTCCAAGGCAAAATAACAGAAGGAAAAACAAGCGACATAGATTTTAAAACAATAATGAACCATATCAAACAAAAAGACGCATATTTTGCAATGAAAAATTCTGCAGGACTAACAACAACTGAATTCGAATCAAACATAATCACAACAACAAGCGCAGACATCGAAGACACAGTGATACAAGAAAACATTCACCAGTGTAAACTAATAAACAAAGAAACAGACATTCACATAACAAAACAATTAATAAAAGA
>CAYPAC010000154.1:0-3399 GCA_964408615.1 uncultured Methanosarcinales archaeon | reverse complement strand
AGCCCAGTAGCATCAAAAAAAGTTGCTGCAGTTTACAACAAATTAATAGAAAAGTTCGGCAACGAATTCAACATTCTTTTGAATGCAAGCGATGAAGAAATACAAAAAAACACAGACCAAAAAGTAGCAGAATACATCATCAAAAACAGGCACCAAAAAATAAAATTCCACCCTGGCTATGACGGCGAGTACGGCCACCCAATCTTCGACGAGAACGAAGAAAAAGAAACATTAAAGCCAACAAAAACACAAAAAGGAATTGACGAATACTGACTGACATGCGAAAAACTTAAATAAATCTCATACTTGGTAACAATTATGCCCACAAAAAAAGAAATAATTGAAGAAATAGAAAAAAATAGAAATAAAATTAAAAAGTTTGGAGTCAGAAAACTAACACTCATCGGTTCTTATGCACGCGAAGAAGCAACAAAAAATAGTGACATTGATTTATTAGTTGAATTCAAAAAAAAAAGGGGTTTATTTGACGACTACGTACATCTTCTTCAGTTTCTAGAGAATTTATTCAAACGTAAAGTAGATTTAGGAGAGCGGCACTTGTTAAGAGATGAAATAAAAGAATCAATTCTCGGAGGCAACAGAATTGAAACGAAAATATGACCTATACCTTAACGATATTCTTGAAGCAATTGAACGAGTACAAGATTATACGCAGAACATTGACTTAGAAGATTTTGCAAAAAGCCCAATTACTATAGATGCAGTCATGAGAAACTTGGAAATCATTGGAGAAGCCGCAACACAACTCCCAAAAAATGTAAAAGAAACAAACAAAAAAATTCCTTGGAAAGACATTCAAGATTTTCGCATTGTTGTTGCACACAAATATTGGAAAATTAATATTGAACGCGTCTGGGATATTGTTGAGAACAAAATAGAGCCTCTAAAAGAACACATACTCAGAATACCTGAAGACGCTTTAAAAATCACCAAGACAAGAAAGAAAACTTATAAAAATTAATAACTCTGAAGCGAGCGTCGCGAAGCGACGCGAGCGCGGGAAAGCTTTTAAATAACAAAAATCATTCTCTATTAAATCCTCAAAAAAGGTGAACAATGTCCAAAATAGTCAGAATTACTGCCAGAGAAATACTTGACTCAAGAGGCAACCCAACAGTAGAAGCAGAAGTCACAACAACAAAAAGCTTTGCAAGAGCAAGCGTGCCAAACGGAGCAAGCACAGGAAGCAATGAAGCATACGAACTACGCGATAACGACACAAAAAGATTCTTTGGAAAAGGAGTACACAGAGCAGTTGTCAATGTCAATACAAAAATTTTTAGGGCGCTAAAAGGAACAGATGTTCTTCATCAAGAAATAGTTGACAAAAAATTAATAGAAGCAGACGGCACAAGACAAAAAATGCACTTAGGAGCAAATGCACTCCTCGCAGTAAGCATGGCCTGTTGCAGGGCAGCTGCGTTTGAACAACAAATTAGTCTTGCACAACACATTGCAAATATTTCAGGCACAAAAAAAATGAGAATGCCAATTCCTGCGTTTAATATTATTAATGGAGGAAAACATGCAGGCAATAATCTTGACATTCAGGAATACATGGTTCTTCCTGTAAAAGCAAAAAGTTTTCAAGAGGCGTTGAGAATTGGCGCAGAAATTTATCACGAACTAAAAAAACTACTGCAAAAAGACTTTGGCAAAACAGCAACAAATGTAGGCGACGAAGGAGGATTTGCACCACCACTAACCTGCATTGAAGAACCGTTTGACTACATCATCAAAGCATCAATAAATTTAGGATATTTCGACAAAATAAAATTAGGAATAGATGCAGCAGCAACAACATTTTACAGAATTGGAAGATACTATCTGGAAGGAAAAGAATATGAACCAACAGAACTTCTTGAAAAATATAAAGACCTAACTGCAACATACCCATTAATCTCAATCGAAGACCCCTTCTTTGAAGAAAGCTTTGACCACTTCAGCACATTAACAAAAAAAATTGGAAAACACGTACAAATAGTAGGAGATGACTTAACAGTAACAAACCCAGAAAGAATACGACGAGCAATTGTACAAAACTCATGCAATGCATTGCTCTTGAAAATCAACCAGATAGGAACAATAACAGAAGCAATAGAAGCAGGAAAACTTGCTTTTGATCATCACTGGAATGTCATGGTCAGCCACAGGTCAGGAGAAACAGAAGACAACTTCATAGCAGACTTTGCAGTCGGCATAGGCGCAGGACAAATCAAAAGCGGAGCATCATGCAGAAGCGAAAGACTGGCAAAATACAACCAGCTTTTAAGATTAGAAGAACAGTTTGGAAAAAAAGCAAAATATGGGGGAGATTTTTGACTCCGCAAGATGCCTAATAAAGTTTCCTCAAGGGGGAAAGATTCACAAATTATTTCCCCAAACATAAAAAGGTGAAAAATTGCCAAAAAACAATGTGATAATAGGGTGTTCAAACTCACAAGAACTTGCAAAAAACATTGCAAGAGAACTTAAAACAAAATATTCTCCGTTAATTGTCAAGAATTTTCCAGACGGAGAACTATACCTGAGATTTACAGAAAATGTTCAGAATAAAACAGTCATTCTTGTACAATCAATGCACCCAAAACCAAATGAAGCAATGATTGAAACAATACTTGCAATCAACACTGCAAAAAAATTAGGGGCAAAAAATGTTGTGCTTGTTGCACCATATCTGGCTTATTTACGGCAAGACAAAATGTTTCACCCAGGAGAATGTGCAAGCAACAAAATCATTGCAGAATTATTGTCCTGTGCTGACAAAGTGATAACTATTGATCCCCATCTTCACAGAATAAAAACATTAAAAGATATTTTTGAAACACAAACAACAACACTAACAGCAATGCACGCAATTTCTGAGTATATTATCAACAACAAAATAAAAGGCCTATTGATAGGACCGGATATTGAATCAACACAATGGGCATCAAAAGCAGCACAGGCAACAGGACTGCCATTCACAGTACTGCACAAAAAAAGATACACACCAAGAAGCATAAGAACAAAAGTCAAAACAAATGTTAAGAATAAGCACGCCATAATTATAGACGACATAATAAGCACAGGAAGAACAATGATTGAACCGATACTACAGCTGAAAAAACTTGGCGCAAAAAAAATAACGTGCATAGCAGTCCACGGGCTGTTTGTTGAAAATGCATTAACACTGCTTAAAAAAACAGGCGCGAAAATACTTTCAACAAACACCATAAAAACAAAAACAAGCGTAATTGACATTTCACCAACAATCACACAAGCGCTTAAGAGGGAATTGTGAACAAAGTTGTTTTAATAATACTTGACGGATGGGGCTGTGCGCCAGCAAGCAAATGGAATGCAATAACGACAGCAAAAAAACCTGTTTTTGACAAA
>CAYPAC010000153.1:0-3408 GCA_964408615.1 uncultured Methanosarcinales archaeon | reverse complement strand
TTAGTACTTTTGGGTTTTGTTGGTTATCTGGCTGGTTTTCTTGGTTTTGTTTATGATGTTATGATGCCTGCAGCTTTTGACCAGTATGGTATTGTTGTTCTTGCTGTTATTTTTGGTGTTGGGGCTTTTTTTAGTCCTTGTGCATTTACTGTGTTGCCTGCTTTTGTTGCGCATTATCTTTCTCATGAGGAAAAGCATAAGAAACATCATGTTGTAAGACAGTCTTTGTTTGTTGGTTTGCTTGCAGCATTGGGTGTAATTTCAGTTAATCTTGTTATTGGGGTTGTTATTGCTTTGCTTGGCAGTGCTGCTCCGTTTACCAAGGATCCGCGCGAGGATATTTGGATTGTTTTGGCTGTTTGGATTGTTGCTGGTTTAGTGATTGCAATGCTTGGTGTGTTCACAGTTCTTGGAAAAAGCATTCGTATTCCTTTGTTGAGAAATTTTTTGTCAGAAAAGAAATTAGGAAAGAGCATGTTTGCATATGGGGTTATGTATAATGCTGCTGCTCTTGGCTGTACAGGACCAATCATGCTTGGATTAATAGTGTATGCTTTTGCGCAACAGAGTTTTGTTGGTGCTTTAACAGCGTTTGTTTGGTTTTCGCTGACGATGGGTTTTTTGATGGCGTTGATGACGCTGTTTGTTGGGCTTGGCAGGGAGTCTTTGCTTCATGCGTTTGTAAAAATAAGTCCTGAAATAAAGAAATTTGCAGGTGTCGTCATGATTATTGTTGGTCTTACAATGGCTGTATTGACACTTGAGGGCAACAAAATTTTTGTTGATATCTTTTTTCCTTTCTTGAAGTGATCACTCAAAATTCCAAAACGCTCTCTGCACTACTTCAGATAATGCAGGATGTATGTGTACTGTATTTAAAATATTGTCAACTGTTAGTTTTGCTTTCATTGCAAGAATTATTTCGTGTATTAGTATGCTTGCGTGTGTTCCAATAATGTGGCATCCGAGTATTTCTTTTGTTTCCTTATGAACCAGTACTTTTACAAATCCGTGTTCGTCCTCTATTGCTTTTCCGTATCCTGTGTTTGCGTAATCGTATGTTGATTTTAAGTAAGGTATGTTTTCTTGTATCAATTGTTCTTCTGTTTTGCCTACAGAAGCTACTTGTGGCGAGCAAAACGCGGCGTGTGGCATTGCAGAATAATCTACTGGCATTTTTGTTCCAAATGCGTTTTGTATTGCGTATGTTGCTTCTAAATTAGCGCTGTGTTTGAACATGTAAATGCCTGCTATGTCGCCTATTGCCCATATTCCCGGAACATTTGTTTCTAAGTATTCGTTTACTTTTACAAATCCTTTGTCTGTGGTTTCAACTCCTGTTTCTTTAACATTGAGAATGTCTGTGTTCGGCATTCTTCCGGTTGCTATTAACAATGTATCTCCGCTGATTTTTTTCTTTGCATCTTTTTGCGTGGTCTCTACAAATATTTTTTTTCCTTTCGAATACACTTTGTCTGTTGTTGTTTCAAGCAAAACATTGTGTTTTTCCTGAAAAACTTGTGTAAATCTTTGTGCTATTTCTTTGTCTTCGTTTGACATTAGTAATGCTCCTCTCTGAACAATTGTTATTTTTGTTCCAAGGCTTCCAAAAAAATGTGCGAGTTCTGCCGCAATATATCCTCCTCCGATTATTACGAGTTCTTTTGGCTGTTTTTTTAGTCGTAACGCTTCATCTGATGTTATAAACTGAATTTTGTCAAGTCCTTCTATGTTTGGAATGTTTGGTCGCGTGCCTGCTGCAATGAAAATCTTGTCTGCGGTTATTATTTCTTCTCCAATCTGAAGTATTTTGTGGCCTACAAATCTTGTTTTTGTTTTGTACACAGTGACGTTATTTGTCTGTTTGTTTCCCTGTTCTATTCCTTGTGCTTCTCCGTCTACAAACTTGTTTACTCTGTTGATAATTTTTGTCCAGTCAATCTTTGTTATTTTTGCGCTAATTCCAAACAAATGGCTTTCCTGTATTGTTTCTGCAACGTCTGCGCTGTGAATTAGCATTTTTGATGGTATGCAACCTCTGTTCAAGCACGTACCTCCGAATGGCCCTTGTTCGACAATTGCAACGCTTAATCCTTGTTCTGCGGCATAAGATGATATTTCCAGCCCTGAACCAGCTCCAATAACTATGACGTCAAATTTCTTCATAATGCCTCTTTTTTAACATTCATTATTTTCATTCAATATAAAGTTTTTCTTTAAGACTCAATGGAAACACTTAAATGCACTGACATTATTATAGGGTCATGGTTCAAAAAAAACAAAAAAAGAGTAAGAAAAACAAGCCAAAGAATGTCTGCACAGTATGTGGTTGATTGCTCGAACTGAGTACATACGCCACAGCTTGCTGTGATTTATTTTCTTTCCTAACAAGCTTTTGTACTAAACTCACCATTCAGACAATTCAGCCCTTTTTGTCCGCAGGGCAGTTCGCACGTTACTGCTCTTGCACTGCAGGTTGATGCAAATGCTGCGGGATTGCCAGTCATTCCTGCACAGAAATTGTCTGCATTGTCGCAGTTTGTTCCTTTGGTAAACAGGCATGTTTCTTTTACAGAAATTGATGATGGTGTTGATGTTCTGTAGTACTGCTTGTCTAATTGTGAATTATAAAATTGTCCGGTTAGTTTTTGTTCAGCAAAAAACGCAAACAGAAACGCTAAAGCTAAAATCGCAGCGCTTGACACCAGCACAATTGGCAGTATTTCTTTTGCACTCACCATTTTTTAATAATGAAGAATGTTGAAGTATAAAAACATTACTGCCTTGCGATGATGTCAATTTAACGTCACCTATGTTTGGCTGCGATTCGAATTAAACTCATTAATCTGTTTCTTTTAAGAGGAAGATTAATTTCTGCTG
The DNA here is from genome assembly GCA_964408615.1 of uncultured Methanosarcinales archaeon. Taxonomy (GTDB): domain Archaea; phylum Nanobdellota; class Nanobdellia; order Woesearchaeales; family ARS49; genus JACQMU01. Next base: position 528 of record CAYPAC010000153.1, on the reverse strand, counting down.
TTTGTGCAGGTGTTTTTCCGTTGAGTTCACTGTGCAAGTTTACAAAGTTGTAAATAATTCTTCTTAAAGAACAAAATGTATTTGCCACGCTACAGGTTTGAAAAGTTCCCATAACTGTTATTCTTCTTTTAATTTCTCGATTGTATCTTTCGATATGGTTGTTGTTATATTTAAGGCCATATTTTTTACATGCAATTGGAACTCCTGAAGTGATCTTTGTTACTCTCCCGAATAAAATATTGCACGCGTTTTTGAAAGTTTGGCAACCACCACATATTTTGTTTTTGAATCTATCAAAAATTCCGCACTGGCGGAATTTTTGAGTCGATAGTACATTATGGTCTGAGGTCAACGAAGACTTAACGGTGAATCGACCCCGCAACAAATCTTTTTTATTCTGAAAGAACGCGTAAGGGTTTTGGCTGTACTGCAGCATTAAAAGAATTTGAACATTTGGGGTTTGAATTCGGAGAAATTGGTTACGGCGGTAATCACGTACATTTCTCAACAAACATCCCAAAGAAATAC
>CAYPAC010000152.1:0-3487 GCA_964408615.1 uncultured Methanosarcinales archaeon | reverse complement strand
CCTAATACAAAGCATGCTTGTGTTGTTATTCCGAGTTTGTTTATGTGTTCCGTCATTTCTATTCCATGTTTGTGGTTGAATGGTTTTTTCATTGCTTGCAGGACTTTTTGTGAGCCTGATTCAGGAGACAGTGATATATACACGCATCCTGCTTTTGCCATTATGTCAACTGCATTTTTGTCAAGTGTTTCTATTTTTGTTCCTGCTGCAAATTTCCAGGTTATTTTTAGATTATTGTCGAGAATTAGCTGGCTTAATTCAATCATTCTGTTTTTGTTTATTGTTGGATTCAAATCTTCAATGTGAAACTCACTCACTCCATATTTTTCATTCCAGTATTTAATCTCTTCAAACACGTTTATGGCACTTCGCGGTCTCCATTTTTGGTTGTTTGTTTCCGGTACGATGCAAAATTTGCAGGGTAGTGTGCATCCTCTTGATGTCAATAAAGGAATATATTTGTCACCAGTAAACGGCCCGTGTGAATATTTTAGTGCCCAGTAATTCTGTATTGGAAATAAGTCCCATGCGGGAAATGGTAGTTCGTCGATGTTTTGTATGAACTCAGTTTTCGGTTGGTGTATTATTATGTTGTTTTCTTGATAAATAAGTCCGTCCATTTCATGGAAATTGTTTTTTTTGTCTTCCACTGTTCTTAAAAGTTTTTCTGCACGATATTCTGCTTCTCCTGTAATAATAAAATTAGCCCCTGCATTAAAAAAATCTGCTGAAACTCTTTTAAGTGAATACGCAACTACTGATTGTGTGTTTTCAACAATAATTATTGGTGCAGTCGTGCATTTTCTTATCTCTTCTATGATTCTTAAATTATTATTGTGCGTGACTACGAGACTTGCATAAAAAAAAATTGCTTGTGTATTTTTTGGAATTATTGATGCAATTTCTTCTGATGTGAGTCCTTGTATAAAATAATTTCCAACAGTTGTTACTTTTGTTGGTTTTTCTCCGAATGCATCAATCACATTAACATTATGTCCTTTGCTTCTCAAATATCCTGCCAGATACGCGAGTGTGATTGGCATATATGGGATGCCGCTGCTGAAGAAGTCTCCTTTTTGTGTTACAATGTTTGGATTGATTAATATTATATTCATCGTAATTGGCAGAATAATGTGTCGTATATAAACCTCATGAATTTTAAAACTACACGTCCATTATTTTCTTCGCTATCACAAATGTCTGCCCCAACCAGTAAGGAATCTGGACATTTTTCAGTCTTAGAATTCTCACAAATCCTGTCGCTAAATGACATAGTGTTTTGCTGTACGGCTCAAACCTTGTTGCTAAATATCCGAGTTGTAATGTTTGCCAGTGTTTTTTTATTAGTACAACTTCATACCCGCATTTATTGAGCAATTTTGTGATGGTTTTCGGTGTGAAATAATAAAGGTGTACTGTTAGAATAAACACCCATTTTCGCTTCATTAATTTTGCGACAGAAGATCCTATGTCTGGATAATTCACCACCAAATATCCTTCATTCTTAAGTAGTTTATTAATTCTTGTTAGTGTGTCTGTTGGGTCTGGCACGTGTTCAAGCACATCCCACAACGTGACTAAATCAAAGCTTTCTGGTTCAAAATTGTTTTTTTCAAGTGTTCCTTGTTGTATTGTTATTCCATAATTTTTTTTGCCCCAGTCACATAGCCATTTGTTTGGTTCAATGCCAGATACTTGCCATCCTTTTTTTTGTGCCGCCTCCAAAAATGAGCCTCCTGCTGTTCCTATGTCGAGGAGTTTTCCTTTTGGTGCATATTTTTCTATTTTTTTAAGTGATCTTGCAAATGTTTTTTCTCGTTCGTTTGCTTGGCTGACAAATCTTTCATCTGTTCCTTCTGAATATCCTTCAATTATTTTTGTTGGTGGTATTCTTGGATTTACATAAATCAGTCCGCAATTGTTGCATTGTACTATCTGGTCTTTGCTTGGCTCGTCTCCTGATGATTTGAAGCGTTTGACTACATTCTCTGCATCAGTGTCAAGTGCAGGATAAATGATTGTGTATTCTTTTGTTCCGCATATGTTGCAGTTTATTTGTTCGAGTTTCATTTTTAGTCAGTAAAATGATATTTGAATAGCGTCAATATTGCTTGAAATCCATCTCTGAATTTTATTTTTTTCCCTTCTTCCACGCTTCTTGGATTGTAGGAGATTGGCACTTCTAAAATGTTGTATCCTTTTTTTCTTATTTTTGCCGTTATTTCTGGGCAGAATTCAAATTTTCTGCAATCTAAATTAATATTATTTATGACATCGCGTGTAAAAACTTTATAGCATGTTGCTTCATCAGTGATGTTTGCGTTGTATAATAGATTTGTAATGAATGTTATGATTCTGCCTCCGATGTAAAACATCGTGTATGCTTTTTCATGTTGTTTTTTTAGAAAGTCTTTGTTTTTTCGTTTTTGTATGCCGCTGATGTATCTTGATCCATAGACGACTTTTGCTTTGTCTTGGAGTATTGGTTTTAGCAGTTCAGGATATTCGTCTGGATTATACTCAAGGTCTGCATCTTGTATTATTATAATATCGCCTTTGGCCTGTTTTATGCCTGTTCTTATTGCAGCCCCTTTGCCTTGATTTTGTTTGTGAGTTAATACAATTATGTGGTTTTCTTGTTTTAATATTTCTGCTGTTCTGTCGTTGCTTCCGTCGTTGACAACAATGATTTCCTTAATTAGCCCTAATTGTTTTAAACTTACTTTTTTTACTTCATGCAGCAGGGCAAGTATGTTTTTTTCTTCGTTGTATGCAGGAATGATTATCGAGAGTGTTTTCATGTGTGTTGAAAGATTTTGGAGCATTATTTAAATATATTGGTGTGTCTGCTACTAAGCTTAATAAATAGCATTAATGGAGAAGCACTATGCGATATGCAGTAAAACCAATTTACAAACCATTCTTATTTTTACTTGATTTAGTCGGCAATCTGTTATTTTTCTGGACAAAACTTTTTTCTGTTCCAGAAAATCCAAAAAGTATTCTTGTAATCCGCTTGGACCACGCTGGTGACATGGTTATGACTTTGCCCGTGTTTGCTTCACTTAAAAAATGTTTTCCTAACTCTAAAATTTTTGTTTTGTGTAGTTATTTTTTGAAGGATTTTGTTGAAGCAGATAATAATGTGGATGGAGTTATCTCATTGGATGTTCCTTGGTTCAGTCGTGAATCTTCTGCTGGTTGGTTTAAAACCATTAAGTTTTTGTTGTCTTTAAGAAAAAAGTTTGATGTAGTTATAGAGCTTCATTCCGATCCAAGAAATATTTTTATTGCTTTTTTGATTGGTGGTTTTAGGATTGGTTATGCGGTTCGTGGTTTTGGTTTTTTGTTGAACAGAATTGTTGAATTTCCGTCCAAGCCAGTTCATATGATACAACAGAATTTGCGTGTTGTTGAATCAATCGGTTGTAGTGTAAATTTGAAAGTTGCCACTCCGGGTTTCGCTTTGAGCTCAACCACGGAGCGT
>CAYPAC010000151.1:0-3500 GCA_964408615.1 uncultured Methanosarcinales archaeon | reverse complement strand
TTTGCGAGTCCTTCTTAGGAGAGAGTTCAACAACACCTAATTTTGACTGAAACGATTGTTTATTTTCTGTAATAGTTTGGATTTTAAACGGTTCAATGAAAGATTGTTTAAGGTTTTCGAGCACAAAATTATTACTTGCTACTTTTTTAGCTTCAGATAATTGGATTAATTTAGAATTATGATTATACTGGAAGTTTTTGGGATTTGTGATGGTGATATCGTTAATAATTACTTTATCCGCAGAGAGGAAAGCAACATCACCATTTTTTGAGATTGTAGCGTCAAAAGCAGACGAAAGTTTAAGACCGGATTTAGTTTGAGCAGAGGTAATGGAGGAAGATGTGAGATCGCCGTTACTAACTGAAATAGTTGAACCGGAGGGGATTTCGAAGTCTCCCACAGAAGTTTCAAGAGTAAGAGGTTGAGTTGAAACAGTTGGTTCTAGTTGACCATTGGGTTGACCTGCTTTTTCTTCGACAGTCACTTCAAGTTCTGGCGCGTCATTTTCTTTTTGGGGGAGTTCCTGTCCAAAAACTAAAATTGATAACAATAATAGGATAAGAATAACCACTTCTTTTTTCATCAAACAAGCATTTAGAACCTAACTTTATAAAATTTACTAAGCCGCTGGTGTTGGCAGGCACGACGGTCATAACGCTCACTTCGTGATGCGTTATGCCCTGTTCGGCATCCCGGAGGGACAACCCCTGCCTCACCGTGCGCCAACAGCGGCATTAAGCAGAACTTTTTCTTAATTCGTCTATTTTCTTGTCAAGAAGTCGTTTGACTTTAGGTGTTTCTGTAGATACTTTTGAGGATTTTGGTCCGCCTTTCATGACATAAAATTGGTTTACTTTCCCCATTTTATCTGCATCATAAATTGCGATTGAAGGCCGACCAGAAATTCCTTCTCTTTTAAGCTCTGCCCCAAATGAAGCTCCACCATCACCCAGCTCTGAAAATGCTGGATCTTGACTTGGATCATAAACTACAAACAAGAAATCTCTTAAATTATTCGCGTAATGTTTCAATACAACAGCATCGCCTTTTTCTGAACCATATTTCTCCTTGTCAAAATTCCCAATCCCATCTCCATCAGCAACCAACATAATGACTGGTTTTCTTTGTGATGCTGACAAGTGTTCTTGATATACTAATTCTCTGAAGTTTGTTTTGCAGTTTTCGTACTTTACTTTCTGCACTCTGCCAGACTGATATTCTTCTTTTAAGATTTCGTCAACAGAAGAACGCTGCATTAAAGTATCAACTTCTGCTTGTGTAAGCTCGTCAATTGAAGCTTTCTGTGCAGTATCGCCTTCTGCACGAGCACATGCAGGAGTGCCTAACAACGAAGCACAAAGAGTCAATGAAGCAACATAATTTGTTATTCTCATAATGCACCTTTTAAGAGCTATAAATCATTGCGCTTTTTAAAGGTTGGTTTTAGCGACGACCACTTATTTAAATAGACGTGTAATTTGTGTGTCTAAAAATGATTCTAGTTCTGAAACTGTTTCGTAATCATTTTGAACTATGATATGTTTGTTTCTTGTAATGTCTGCCATCCAGCGTTGTGTTCCACAATAATCTGAATTAAGAACCTGTCTATCTTGGCTTGTGGGCATATGTGTTTTGCTTCGTTTAATGACCATTTCTATTGAAGAAACGACAAGTATCCCTTGATAATCATCTTTTTTTTTATTGGCATAATTAAATAAGACATCCCACGCTAAATCAGGACAGTATATTTTTCCAATTGCAATTGCTGAGATAAACCCTCTATCTAGGACTATGCTGTCTTTTGAATCAACTGCCAAAAAGAGTTCATCTATTATTTTTCTCGTAACTTAAAACTTCAGATTTTTTAACAACAACCATATATCATTTAGAAGTAACACGTATTTAAATGTGAGGATTATGCAAAACTGCTTTAAATGAGAGTTAATTCCGCAATCCGCCGCGCTAAGAAATATCGCCAACTGTTCTTAATTTTTTAATGGTGTTGTTGAGGTCTTTGTGGGGAATCTCATTAAGAAGTTCGGTGCCGTCAACAAATTTGAAGCCGTCAAGCTCTTTGCCATCTATTTTTATAGAATTTGGATTTTTGAGTTTTGCGATTATTATTGTTTGCTCTTGGCCGCAAAACCCTGTTTTTTTCTATACTCCGCACCCCACTCGTATTTGTGGCGAATTTTTGATATCTTTTCAATTACAACATCATCTGGTTTTAAGTGCAATTCTTCATCAATTTCTCTTATGAATGTTTGTTCCGCAGTTTCACCCACATCAATCCCACCAGCTGGAAAATACCACTCATTCTGATTTCTTCCGGGTTTATGAATCAAAAGATATTTCGTACCTTCTCTGAGAATTATCATAATGCCCTGCCTGAATAATAATGCGGAATTTGTGGTGGTATCAACCATGACCAGAAGATATTCAGAGTAATATTTAAAGATTCGTCAAACTTGACATTTGTGCTGTGTCGCAAAAGTTTAGTCAAATCAAAAACCCAACCACTGCAAGCGGCGGGGTAAGTTTTAATAAATCTTGCACACCCTTCTGAAAGTGCCGATGTGATTGTCTGTTTTATGAGCATAAGAACAAATGAAAGAAAGACAGAAATTAAGCCAAGAAATAAAAAAGAATATTGAACAGCATGCTACACAACCTTCAATTCTTTCAATGCTTTCATAAGAAACGTATCAACAAGACTCAAGTCAATGTTTTCATAACCATTATTGATTCTGATTAATAGTTTTGCTTTTGATTTCTTGATGATTTTGTCTTTAATTTCTTTGATGTCTGGTAACGTATCATCTGGCGGATTTATTTTTTGTCTGTATTTTCTGGCTATGTCCCAGCTTGTTTTGAATTCTTTTACATATTTATTTGCAATTTCAGCATTCTCAATAGCTTGTTCTAATACTTGATGAACAATTGCATTTGTGAGGTTGGCAACAAACAAATCAACCAGCTTGTTTCTGTTTTGCGGCATTCTTGATTCCTTCCATTATGCGGTTAAAGCATTCACCATAAATGTGCTTGTATGTCTTCAAAAATAAAGATTTATCAAGCATGTTTTGTTTTATTTCATCAAGATTAATAATATAAAATAAATGTGTTATCGCGGTAGCTGTGCTTTGCCGGTTTACATTTGGAAACTGCAGGTTAAAATGATTGGCAAGGATGTGTCTTATCGCGGTATCTGTGCTTTCACGGCTTACATTTTTTCCCTGCAAAAACAAATAAATGGCCAGCATGTTTCTTGTCAGATAATACTTTTCGTTTCCATTAAGAACGTCAAAATTGTCAAGCATTGTTTCACTTTTAAGCAAGTGAAGGTCAAGAAGTTTGTAATTAATTCTGTGTTCTGTTCTGTAAACAAACCTTTTTTTTGCAATGCACCTGCTAATCATAGACTGGTACAAAGGGTCTGTTAAAAGTCCTTCATGAAGTGTTTTGCTGTCGAGCGCAATGATGTGTGGCAAGAGCCCAGT
>CAYPAC010000150.1:670-3560 GCA_964408615.1 uncultured Methanosarcinales archaeon | reverse complement strand
CAGAAATCAAAAAAGCGGAAAAGCCGCTGGAAGTAACTGATAAAGAGCTTGAAGGAATGATAAGTAACGTGCGTATTGTGGCAAGGTCGTTGCCTATTCAAAAAACAAGAATTGTTGATGCTCTTCAAAAACATGGCCACGGTGTTGCAATGACCGGCGACGGTGTCAATGACGCGCCTGCGCTCAAGAAGGCAGACATTGGTATTGCAATGGGCATTACCGGAACTGATGTTGCAAAAGAAACTGCAAAAGCAATACTTGTTGATGATAATTTTGCAACAATTGTTAATGCAGTTGCAGAAGGAAGAAATATTTATGACAAAATGCTCAAGTCAGCAATGTATCTGCTCTCATGCAACGCTGGAGAAATAACTGCTGTCTTTGCCGCGATCATGATGAATTTTCCACTGCCGTTGCTTCCTTTGCAATTGCTGTTGATGAGTATACTTACAGATGATTTTCCTGCATTGGGGCTTGGTTTGGAAAAAATGGAGGAAGATGTTATGTCCATGCCTCCTCGGAATCCAAAAGAAAAACCAATTACGCAGAAAAACTTTTTGTCGATCCTGCTGTTTGGATTAATAATGGGTGCAGGTACGCTTGCGATGTTTGTCCAATACAAAGATGCAGATTTAACAAAAGCTCAGACAATTGCGTTTACAACGCTTGTTTTGTTTCAGATGTTTGCAGTGTTGAGCAGCCGAACATTTCATAATTCAGCAAAAACCCTTAATCCAATAACTAACCGGCTTTTGACTGTTGGAATCTGTCTATCTGTTCTGTTGCAAATAGCTGTGCTTTATTTTCCGCCATTGCAAACAATATTCGGCACAACAGCGCTTGGTCTGAAAGAATGGCTTGTTATAATAGCCGTGGCAAGCGTTGGGTTCATTGCGATGGAAGCATGCAAGTTTTTCGTGCATCCTAATGCAAAAACAAACTCGTGAATCTTTACATCTCTTCAGGTGCCTTAATGCCTAACAATGCCAGCCCATTTTTGACAACCTGCGCCGCACATTTAACGAGCAGAAGTCTTGCTTCTTGCACATTTTTTTTGTCTGCCTGAATTACTGGGTTTGCGTGATAAAACTCATTAAATGTCCTGCCTAATAATAATAAATATTGTGCAATTACGTGTGGCTTGTAATTCATCAGTGCTTCTTTGATTTTGTTTTGGAACTGCGCCAGCAGTACTATTAATCTTTTTTCTACATCTGTGTGTAATGCTTCAAATTCAGCATCTGTTGATGGCGCTAATCCTTTCTCACCTGCTTTTCTTAAAACAGAGTGTGCTCGTGCGTGAGTATATTGAAGATATGGTGCTGTGTCTCCTTCGAAGTCCAGCATTTTGTCCCAGTCAAAAATAATGTCTCTCATTCTGTCGTTTGCTAAGTCATTAAAAATTACTGCGCCTATGCCGACCATGCGTGCTGTTTCTTTTTTGTTTTTTAGTTTAGGGTTTTTTTCATTAATTGTTTTTTCTGCCAGTTCTATTGTTTTGTTTAACACGTCTTCCATGAAGATGACGTTGCCCGTTCTTGTTTGTATTTTGCTTTCTGGGAGTCTGTAGTGTCCGAATTCTGCATGACAGAATTTTTGTGATGGCAGTCCTATTAATTCAAGCACTTTAAACAATTGCTGAAAATGTAGTTTTTGCGGCGAGCCGACAACATAAATTAATTTGTCTGCTTTGTATGTTTTTAGTCTGTAGATTGCTGCTGTCAAATCTCGCGTATGATAAGTGCTTGCTCCATCGCTTTTTTTCAGCATAAGCGCAGGCATGCTGTGCTTGTCTAACTTCACCACTAATGCCCCTTCGTCCATGATTGCCAAATGTTTTTTTTCAGCTTCTTCAATTACTGCGTCCATTTTGTCGTTGTAGAATGATTCCCCGTTCCATGAATCAAACTCTACATCCAAGATTGAGTAAATTCTTTTGAACTCAGCTAAACTAACGTGTTTGAATTTTGCCCACAACTTTTGTGCATCTGCATTGCCGTCTTCGAGTTTTTTAAACCATTGTCTTGCTTCTTCTTCAAGTTCAGGATTTTTTTTGGCTTCATCATGGAATTTGACGTACAAATCCAACAAGTGCATTATTGGCTCTTTTTTGAATTTTTTTTCATCTTTCCATTTAAGCCATGCAACAATTAGTTCGCCGAATTGTGTTCCCCAATCACCAAGATGATTTAGGCAGATGACGTTGTATCCAAAGAATTTTAGTGTTTTGTGTATTGAATTTCCTATAACTGTGCTTCTCAAGTGTCCTATGTGGAATGGTTTTGCTATGTTTGGTGATGAGAATTCAACAATTATTGTTTGTCCTTTGCCTTCATCTGAACTTCCGTAGTTATCTTTTTCATCATAAATTTGTTTGAGTATTTTCTGTGCTAACAATGTTTTGTTGACAAAGAAATTTACATACGGCCCTTTTGCTTCAATTTTTGTTAAGAATGGTTCTGGCTTCATTTTCTTGACTAATTCTTGTGCAACAATGTTTGGTGCTTTTTTTTGTTGTTTTGCCAGATTAAAGCATGGAAATGCCCAGTCTCCCATCGTATTGTCTGGCGGTTGTTCTAACACAATCTCTCCAATAACGTCTTTTTTCAGCAGTTTTATGAGTTCGTTTTTGAACATGAGTTGTTTTTGAGAGAAAGTTATATTAATAAGTATTGATTTATTTCACCAAATGGAAACGTACTAATTAAAAGATGACTGGGATTTTCTTCGTGAGGCAAAAAAGGAATATTACAAAATGTATGGTCCAGAAATTGAGAAGTTAGGTTATATTCTTGGCACAGGTATTGCGTGCTCACCAGTAGTTGGCATCGGTGCCAGAATTTTCGGCAAGGATAAACCATCTGATGATTTACAAGCAAAAATCAAAGCA
>CAYPAC010000150.1:0-649 GCA_964408615.1 uncultured Methanosarcinales archaeon | reverse complement strand
TTCACTTGGAATGGTCACGAAATTCCTGTGGATCTTCGCATTGTTGGTCGTGTAGTGCCTGCGAATGATTAATTAGTGAGTCGAAAAAACGTAATATTTATATATCAGTCGTAATAATATTATCACACATGTTGAAAAAAGATAACACTTTTAAAGTTTTGGAAGTATTTTTTGACGATCCTGTTCCTATTGGAGTGGGGTTTCAACTTAGAGAAATTAGCAGGGTGATAAATCTTGCTCCGAAATCAGTTAAAATTTATTTAGAGGAACTCGAAAGAGAAAATCTTATAGTCAAAAAAGAGCATAGAATACATAAATACCCTGTGTATTATGCAAATAGGGAGAATGATTATTTTAAATTTCTCAAAAGGCTTAATACAATAAGGTCGATAAAGGAATCAGGACTTTTGGATTATCTTAATGAAAAGTGTATGCCTGACACCATCATTTTGTTTGGCTCAGCTTCAAAAGGGGAAGATATTAAGGATAGTGACATTGATATTTATTTACAATCTAAAGAAAAAAAGATAGACTTAAGCAAATATGAAAAAGAATTAAAAAGAAATATTAATTTGTTTTTTGAGAAGAAATTTGATAAATTAAGCGAAGAATTAAAGAAAAATATAATAAATGGAGACAAACTCAGAGG
>CAYPAC010000149.1:0-3670 GCA_964408615.1 uncultured Methanosarcinales archaeon | reverse complement strand
GCATCAACTGATAAATCATCAAAAACACCAAAAGGGTATGAAAAATGACTGCAATTATCAAGACGACGCGCAACTTCATTCTTTCCACGCACAAGCTCGTAATCAAGTGTTTTTTCATCAGCTCCTGCGAGTAAATAGTGGTTATGCGTGTGCGCGCCGAATATTATACTGTGTTTCAACATATCTCGACAATGTCTCCATTTCATAAATGAAAAGTCTTCATCATGCACGTTTGTTATTGACACTCGTGTCTGTTTTTTGACCTCATTCAGAAACTCATTTTTTTCTTCAATACATTTTTTCGCATAGAGCAAAGATCTCAATTTGATAACCGCTGCTTTCTTTTCTTTCACAGTTCTTACTGAATACTTGTTTCCTTCAACACAAATTTCCTGTTTTGCTGTTCTCGAAATTGTGTAAGGAATGACATCATACCATGACACTGTTTTTTTATCAATCATTCCAGAAGGAAGATAAATAATTGCGGGAATATTTTGTTTGCGCAATAAAGGATAAACAACAGTATAATTGTTCAGATAACCATCATCAAAAGAAAGAACAACTGGATTACTCGGCAAATTTTTTTCTCCGCGCACCCAATCAGCATAATCCTGCAACGAAATGAAAGAATACTTTTTTTTCAAGTAAGCCAACTGCCATTTAAACTTTTTAAACAAAACATGCTTAGTATCACACTGTGGATAATTCCCCCCTGATCGCGTAACACCATGATACATAAGAATAATAACCTTCTTTCTATTCAATAAACGAATGAGAGAATATACCTTTGTCTTTTCCAGCATCCACGAGACTGTTTCAAAGAATGCAATAAAAATGCGTTCAAGAACAGACATCATACTCTCCAAAACACGCGACATTTTTTAAACCTTTCAGTGTATATGGGGCAAACATTTAAAACAATGCCACAATACAAACAGTCATGCGAACAAAATTACCTAAATCGTCCAATAAACAAATGTGCAATAAATTTAGCATCGACGCAAACAAACGCTTTTACTCACAATGTGCACAAATTTATGACCAGACATTACGCCAACACCAACACACCAAGTGGTACTTTGCCGAGAAAATAAAAAAGGTTCTGAATGAACATACATCTGGCAATCTAAAAGTTCTAGGTATTGGAACCGGAACTGGATTTGCATTGAAAGTCATTGCAGATGAGGCACCGCAACGCCACCTGAAACTTGTTGGCTGCGATATTTCTCAAGAAATGCTCGCTATCGCAAAATCAAAAATCACATTTGCAGACTTCGAATTATTTGACGGCATTAATTTACCATTCCCAGACCGTTATTTTAATTTAGTGCTTTTTGTGTCTAGCCGCCATGAACAAAAATGAAAGTCATCCTCATCAATCCCCCAACAACAAATGCGCTCAAAACAAATGAAAGCTTTTTTTCAATTAGCACCATCAATTACTTTCCACCAATTAATCTACTCTATCTTGCAACCACGCTCAAACAACGAACAAATGCTCAAGTCAAAGACTGTTGTTTCGAAAGCGTGTCAATAACAAATGTATAGATAACTGCGCAGCATACATAACATTAGGCGCAGTTATCAATCTACTGAACTGCGTAATTAGAGGTCACATAACCTACGCAGTTCACTATATTATGAGAATAAAAGCATAATAATTAAAGGTTCATTTGCACACACCAATATTGAAATTATACACAAACAGTAGAACTTCTGTACAGCTTACCAGTTGAATCTACACAAGCAAATGCGTTTCCAGTTCCAGACAAATTAGATACAGTCATACCGCCAGTATCTGCAATTACAATCCTGTCATTCAAGCTAGTGCTACCAGTACGCAGCACTATCTTTGCTCCAGATCTGCTGCCTGCATCTATGTAAACATCGCCCGGGAAAAAGCCTGCCGTGTTTCCAAATAGTTGAAGCCCTGCACCATTTGTTGGATTTGTGATGTTTGGTGCAGCAAATATTCTGATAGCTTCTTGAGTGGTGTTAAGTAAAATAGCCATACCAAAAGCATCATGCCGCTTGAATATTAATTTCTCTAAAGTAGCATTTTCAGATACATCTAAAGTTTGGGTTTTTATTCCCCCACTTACATCTATATCAATAACAAAGAGTTTAATAGTTCTGTTAACCAAACTCCCTAAGTATGAGAAAAACCCAAAATTTCCAGTAACGTTATTCAAAAAAGTAGGTGGAGGATTAATGATTAAAATTTTCATGGCATTTTGCACAGGCAAGCCAACTTCAAAGTTATTCTTAGGGGTAAAGTTAGCGCTTATATTATTTCCAGCATTGAACTGCGTTGTATCTGATAAGCTCAATGTGCAGGTTATTATGTTAAAACCGAGTGTTTGATTTTTGACATTGAATGTTCCGCTGCTATTTTGTATATAAAACTCGCAAATACTATTATTACTCGAAAAATCATTCGGTCTTAAACGATGAAGTCCGTCATAATAAAGTTGTGATATGTTGGCATCATTTAGAGCAACATTTCTCACTTGAAAATCATCAATACTAATATTAACGATACTACTTAGAAAAGTGTGAAAACCAATGCTCCAGTTAGAATTTCCAGTGAAGTATCCCCCATTAGTATCTGTTCGAGCTAAACAAGATTTTCCATCATTAACGTATGTGCAAATATGCGTGTCATTTATCTGGCAATAGAAGAAATTCCAACCTTTTGGAGTTCCTGCAACATTGCCGCCTGCGCCGTTACTACCGCCAGTTGAATTTGATAATTGACAGTTGAGATTATTACTCCCAGTTAATGAAAACCTATTTATGAAAGTATTTCCAAGTGCTGTGCTTTGAACAAATGTTGCTTCATTAGTATCATCTCCAGTCAAGTTCAACCAACCACCCCACCCGTAACCATTTGTTGCAGGAATACTCATTGCCCAATTCATGTAAGAAAGAATTGATGTATCCCCAGAACTGTGATTCATATAGACTGCATTACCATAAACGCCTCTGACAACCGAACCGTTGCGTGGTTGATTAAAATCAATCGCCACACTGGAATTTATTTTTGCACCACCATCAATAGCATCCATCCTCATTGCGAAATGTAAACTATCATTAGCAACACACTCGTTCGTTAAACAATAATCAGTATAATTCGCCGTTAAATTTAATGTTTCAGAAGATAATATGTGGTTTGTTGCATTCTGACCGACAAACCCTATGCTTGCGTTAGGATGAAAAACGTTTATTCCTGCAGGATTATAATATGGATCTTTATCATAATTATTTCCTAAAAAGTTAAATACAACACCCCATTTCTTTTTCTCTAATATGTTATCCTTTTCAGAACAAACTAACACGTCATAGTATTCATCTTTGTTTAATGTCTTTGCCTCGATCCCTTTAACCCAAACATCATAAAATTTGGTAACATTGACTCTGCCAAACTCTTGATTTGAAATTTCGTTTCTTTCTCTTTTTTCTTTATGATAAACTGTTACAACACCTTTATCTATGTATGATGAAATCTTACTAGAATCATAAACCCAATTTTCTTCTGAAGGATTTTTGAATTTAATATTTTGGCAACAATAATAAAAATTATTTGGGGGAACCAACTTTGTTTCTTCCCCCACACGGAACTCTCCGCCAGGTAATGGTTTGCCTAAGCAATTGATATTCTCACCACCAT
>CAYPAC010000148.1:0-3703 GCA_964408615.1 uncultured Methanosarcinales archaeon | reverse complement strand
TGAATTCTCGGAGAATAACAAAAAGGACAAGTGGTATGATTAAGCGTTTTAAGCAGGTGGTAACTGGCTGGGTTGCTGGTATTTTTGGGAGCAGGGAGATTGTAAAGCTGGGTATTTATGGTCCTCCAAATAGTGGTAAGACTACGCTTGCTAATAAAATTTGTCAGGACTGGCTTGGTCAGAGTATGGGTAGTGTTAGTGCTATTGCGCACGAAACTCGTGAGATTAAGATTAAGGAAAATATCAGCATTAAGTCTGATAGTGGTCGTGAATTGTTGTTTAATCTTGTTGATACTCCAGGTATTGCAACTAAGATTGATTATGAGGATTTCATGAAGGCAGGTATGTCTTCGTCGAAGGCTAAAAAGCGTGCTCGTGAGGCAACACGTGGTGTTATTGACTCAATAAAGTGGCTGGATGAAATGGATACTGTTTTGGTTGTTCTTGATGCTACGCAGGATCCTTATTCTCAGGTGAACATAACTATTATTGGCAATCTTGCCGCGAGGAAAATTCCTGTTTTGATTGTGGCTAACAAGGTGGATTTACGCAAGGCGAATATTAAAAAAATTCAGGCGGCTTTTCCGCAGTATGACATCATCGGTATTAGTGCAAAATACGGTAAGAATATAAATGAGTTTTATAATTCATTGTTTAAGCTTACGGGGCGATAAAAAAAATGGTGACTTTGCATTTTGTTCCTTACACGGAAATTGAACAATTGAGTTCTGTCGGCAGAATTCGTAAATTGTTGAATGTTGCCAAGCAGAACAAGATTGTTTTGTTGCAGGGCCGTTTGAAAAGGGAGGAAGAGACTGAATTAATCAAGACTACTATGGAAGAAATTAATAAGGAATTTCGTGGGATTGAGCTTGCTGTTATTAATCCTTCTCAGTCTTCTGTTGAGGGTTTTGCAAAATTTAAGAACAGCATGATTAGTTTTGTGTTGGGCGACCGTCAGGGCTTGACGATTATTGGCCCTGCAAATGTTGTTAAGGCAATTAGTAAAAACCCTGATAAGATTGAGTTATATACTTCTAAGAAAGATGTTAAAAAGCGGGGTTAAAAATGCCTCACCAGTGTATTCGTTGCAGTAAGTTGTATGATGATGGTGCTGCTGAAATTTTAAAAGGCTGTTCGTGTGGCGCGCGTTTGTTTTTCTTTATTAAGAAGGAAAAGCTTGAGCAGTCCAGAAAAGAAATTCAGCTTACTTTGAATGAAGTTGATAAATTGCGCGTTGAGCAGGATGTTTTGACAATGATTGGCGCGCAGGAACAGTCTTCTCCTGTCGTGCTGGATTTTGAGTCTGTTCGCGTTTTGAAGCCAGGCAAGTACGAGCTTGATTTGGTGCATTTGTTTAAAGGCGACCCTCTTGTTTTCAAGCTTGCTGACGGTAAATATGTTATTGATGTTGCTGGAACTTTCCAAGCTAACAAAAAAAAGTGATTAAAAAAGTTAAATTTATATATGAGCATTCCTCTCACGTAATATATTATACTCAAAAGAGGTGAATGTTTATGGATGAAGCGAAAAGTACTGCATTTGTTGTTCTTGGTGTAGTTTCTGTTATTGCTGTTGTTGGTGTTGTTTTGTTGTTGACGGATAGTGGTGCAACAGGGCAGGCTACAACTATATCTGGTTGTGATTCTCCTTCAACTCACGTGAGTGGTTTGCCTGGTGAGAATTCGGCGTTTTTGAAGCGATGGGTGCAGGCGGGTTATTCTTGTGAAAAAGCTCCAGGTGTTGATGTTTATGGAAAGGAAACTTGGTGCTGTACTCCTCCGCGTGGCGTTCCTGTGAATCAACGCTATCAGGGAGTTCCTATTTTGGATTAATTTTTTCTAATTTTTTTTATGGCAAAGTTTATATATTTTAAGTTATATTTTAAGTTTTATCTGATAATTAAAGGGGTGTGTGTTTATGGATGTTAACAAAGCAAGTGGTCTGGTTTTTTTTGTCGTAACTGTTTTGGGTGCTGTTTCATTAATGGTTATTCTTGGTTATGATGATAGTCTTAGTGGTAATGTTGCTGTTTACCAGCAGGCAAAGTCTGCTTGGGGTTTGACAAGCGCAAATAGTAATTGTAACATTCCTTATTCTGCTATTGATTTAATTGAGTTAGCAAGTGAACGCAAGAACATCCCTTATAGCGCTGATAATTGTGCGGTTCTTGCGCAGGATTCTTGTATTGTTTTGAATTCTGGCGGTTGTTTGCAGGAGTGTTTGCGTGTTGTTAGGAGTGCTGATGGTCCTTGTGGTTCTTCTGGTGCTTTTGGTATTACTGGTAATGTTGTTTTGACTCCTGAGGAATGTAAGCGTTTGGTTTTGAGTTATGATGTTTCTAATGTGAATTTTTTGCGGACTGTTGGAGCTAGTACTCAGTCCACGTCTGTTGTCAATCCTTGCAGTGGTGTTAATAGTCCTGTTGCGGTAAAAGTTTATTCTGGTGACGTTCCTTTGCAGGTTTTTACACGCCATGTTTTTCCTGAGGGTGACATAAGTGGTTATGTTATTGACAGTTCTCAGCCTGCTTTGGAGTATGTTTTGTGTAAAGACGGGAGAGCCAGAGTAACCAAGGAAGGTAAAAGTGTTTGCAGCAGCCTTTAGTCTTCATCAATGACGTGTCGTGCAATGTTTAGTATGTGCGTGCTGATTGCGCTTGCGTTTTCTGAAAGTGCAGTTTGTCGTGTTGATATTTTGTTTATTTGTTGGTTTATTTGTGTTCTTTGCTGCGCTATTTTTTCTGCTGTGTTTTTGTCTTTTTGGTAGTTTGCAGTCATTGCTTCGACATACATTTGTTGCAGTGTTTTGTATAGTGTTATTGTTTCTTTTGCATTCTTGTGTTGTTGTGTTGTGGATATTATTTCATTTGCTTGTTTTATGTGGTCTGCAAGGTTTTCAAGATCGTGTGTTAATTGCCAGTAGTTTAGTATTTCTTGTGGTGTTAGTGATAATTTTTTTGCGATGTTTTGTTCTGTTAATGCACTTTTGAGAAGCCTCACAAGTAAAAAATAAAGTCTGTTGACATCTTCATCACGCAGTTCCAGTTGTTGTGCTGTTGAAAGATCTTCAAACATTGTGCGTATCATCATGTCTATTCGCTTGATTGTTTTGTCGACTGAAATTTCGTTGAGGTCAAGAAAATCTTTTGCAACAATTTTTGTTTTGTGCTGTTCTGTTATTTCGAGTGCGACAAAATGGTGCAGCATTTCTCTTATTGTTTTTGCTTTTTCTTGAAGTGTTGTGCCTGTGAGTGTTATCAGTCTGTAATTGTTCAGGTATGCTGAAGTGATTTCTCTTTGTATTGTGTCTTCTTTTTTGCCGTCAACATCTATGTATTTTTCTTTTGGGAGTGCTGTTTCTTGTGTGGTTGTGCTTGATGTCAATAACAATTGGTTGCTCTGAAATTCATGCAGGTAAACTATGTCGCCTTTTTTTAGTTTGTGCGTGTTTATCCATTCCTTTGGAAGTGCGATTGTGTGTGAGCTTGGTCCTGCTTTGACGAGTTTGCGTGAATACATACTTGCCTCCTTTAATACATGTCAAGAACCACCTGCTAAATGTCGATAATCGCAGTCAGATACATAAACAAGCGATTATCGAGCACCTCACGAAATCCTCGTCATCTATCAATAGGATTTCGAGAGGGCAAGGTGGCGTGAAGTGATAACGACGTGTATATTTCACAGCAAGTGGTTCTTGA
>CAYPAC010000147.1:0-3705 GCA_964408615.1 uncultured Methanosarcinales archaeon | reverse complement strand
GTTGAGGACTTCTTGTGCTTTTTCTGCCGCAATGCGGTATCCGCGTGCAACGACTGTTGGGTGTATTTCCTGATCAAGTAATGTTTCTGCTTGTTTTAACAATTCTCCTGCTATAACGACTGCTGTTGTTGTTCCGTCGCCGACTTCTTTTTCTTGTGTTTTTGCTATTTCTACAATCATTTTTGCCGCAGGATGTTCGATTTGCATTTCTTCGAGAATTGTTACGCCGTCGTTTGTTACTGTTATGTCGCCTATGCTGTCGACGATCATTTTGTCCATGCCTTTTGGCCCTAATGTTGTTCTGACTGTTTCGCCGACGAGTTTTGCCGCCATTATGTTATTTCTTTGTGCATTTTTGCCTGTTGTTCTTTGTGTTCCTTCAGGTAAAATAAATATTGGTTGTACGTTGTTTGCCATTTTGTTACCTCCAAACTATTAATTCCATGTTGTTTTCTTTAAAATGACAAACCTCAAAAATGGAAATTTTTGTTGGTTTGCCATGTTTTTTCACTCTCCTGATTTTTTTGTCGTGATTAAAAGTAACCCTTCATATTGGCGTTTATTTTTAAACCTTGTGGATTTTGAATAGTTAATTTAATATAATAGCCATTCTCGCAGATTATTATGATTATTACAATTTCAGGCACGCCTGGTTCTGGAAAATCTACTGTTGCAAAAATTCTCGCTGCTCGTTTGAAGTTTAAGCATTATTCTGTGGGAGACATGCGTGGTAAAATGGCTCTTGAACGCGGCATGACTATTGATGAGCTTAACAGGCTTGGTGAAACTGAAGCTTTTACTGATAATGATGTTGATGAGTATCAGAAAACTCTTGGTGAAAAGGAAAATAATTTTGTGATTGACAGTCGTTTGGGTTTTTATTTTATTCCGCACTCGTATAAGGTTTTTTTGACTGTGAGTGAAAAAATTGCTGCTGAAAGAATTTTAAAAGCTCCAAAACGTCTTGACGAACCTGAGTACAGAACTATGGATGATGTCTTGAACAAATTGCGTGAGCGTGTTGAGAGTGATAAAAAACGTTACCAAAAATATTACACTCTCGATTATACTGATAGAAAACAGTATAATTTAGTCATTGACACTTCTTCGTTTTTGCCAGAACAGGTTGCTGATCTTATTATTAAGGACTTGCAAAACAAAAAATTAATTGGTTAATTGCACGCATCTTTTCTGATATTCTTCTTGTCCGATTGGAAATGAGTTGAACTTTTGCACTGTTACTTTTACATTTCTGCAGTCATATCCTTCAGGACAGTCTGCGGGTTTTGTGCATTGATATGGTACTTCTCCTCTGACATCTACGTATTTGTTTGGTCGTTCTCCTGTGTCTGCTCTTCCTGATGTTAGAAAATAATAGCTTGCTGCTTGTCCTTCTATTGATGTATCTGCGTCTTGCAGCATAAACATGCCAACTGCTGCAAAGATGCTAACTACTGCCAGTATTCCCAATGCATTTTTTTCACTGAACATTATACGCACACTCCTACTTGTGGCGGTTGTAGTCCGCCGCATTTTATTTCATCAGCATTGCAGCGGTTTGTTGCGCACTGAAAGTTCCGTTTGCAAAGATGATTATGTATTGTATCATACTTTTTTACACAGTCTCCTGCATAATCTCCTATTAGATGACTGCACGGTGATTTTTGTAATAATGCATCACAAAAAAATCCTTCTGGACATCTTGGATTGGCTGTTGTGCATTTTCCTATTCTTATTGTTTCACTTCCGAGTATTTCATACGCACGCTTGCCTTCAATGGTTGTACGATCAAATACACCGCCGGTAATACCAGACTGAACTGTTGTTGCAACAACAAGAAATACTGCAACCATGCCAAGTATTGAATACATTGCAGCTTTGTTTATTTCATTCATAGAGCACCGCTTTTTTCAAATATGTGACGAGAATTGTACTATTTAAATGTTTCTTAGATTTTCTGCACAAACATTTAAAAAGAATTCATTGTTGTTGGTTCGAATGCCAATTAAAAAAAATGATTTTGTTGAGATTGAATACACTGGAAGATTAAAGGAAGAAAATATTGTTTTCGACACGACTGATGAAAATGTTGCGAAAAAAAACAATCTTGGAACTGAACGCAATATTTTTGGCCCAATAATTATTTGTGTTGGACAACAGCATGTTTTGAAAGGTCTTGATAATTTTCTTGAGGGCAAGGATGTGGGAAATTTTTCTGTTGAGATTCCTCCTGCGGATGCTTTTGGCAAGAAGGATGTAAAATTAATCGCCATGGTGCCTGCAAGAAAATTTTTGGAGAAAAAAATCAAGCCCATGCCTGGTTTGCAGGTTAATATCGACGGCATGCCTGGCGTTATTCGTACTGTGAATGGCGGAAGAACTATTGTTGATTTTAATCATCCGTTGTCTGGCAGGGTTGTTGTGTATGATGTAAAAGTTAATCGTGTTGTGGCTGATAAAAAAGAAAAAGCTGAAGGGCTGGCAAAGGTTTTGTTTGGCCATCATGTCAAAATTTCTTTTGAAAACAATGTTGTAACTGTTGAAGTGCCTAATGACGTTCCTGCTAATGTTGCTTCTGCTTTTGAAAAGCAGTTTAAAGACTTGGTTGATGTTGAATTAAAGTTTGTTAAGCCAGAAGAAAAAAAAGAAGAAGTAAAAGAAAAAACAAAATCTGAAGAAGGTGAGAAACATGGAAGTAAATTATGAGAACGAAGTATTTTTTCCAAGCGAGGATGTTGTCAAATACGCTGTTGAATCTCAAACTCATTTTAAAGAACCTGACCATGGCATAACTTGGTATTGTCGTCTTGATGTTAATCGCGAGTATATGCCTGATGATTTTGAATGCCCTGTAAATATTCAACAAGCAAGACGTACAATTGGCGAACTTGTTTGTAGCACAGTTGGAACTTGTTTGCACAGAAAGTTACGTGAAAACGCAGTCATGACTGCTAACAAAAAATTCTCTGCTGATTTGGAAGCAGAAATTGATGCGACATTTGATAGTTTTAATCTTTCAAAAGAAAGAAAATCTTACGAACTGCTGATTAATAAACTAAGCGAAGAATTCTATGATTGGGTGTTGCAGTCCCCCAGATATCAAAAAATACACAAACTATCTGTCGACGACAAAAACCAAATAATTAAAAATGTTTAATTGTATAGTGAAACAAACGCGGGAAATTGGTCGTGCAAAATTATACAAACTTAATGCTGAAAATTTGGTTGTTAAAAGATTTGTTGCGCTTTATGACGGCATTCTTCAGCAGGAATTGTTGAATGCTCAGGAGAAATAACTTGTTATTGCTTGATAACAATAATCCTTATATATACGTTCTTTTGTTTGCTCGTTTGAGGGGGTATGGATTTCCACAAAATAGCTTCGCAAAGTAATGATCCTAAATTAGTTTCTAACAGTAAGGCAAATATTGCTGATGCTGAATTGGAAGAATTGTTGTCAAAACAAAAAGCCAGCATCAAAGTTGTTGGTTGTGGTGGCGGTGGCAACAATACTATTAACAGGATTACTGAGGTTGGGATTGCTGGTGCTGAGACTGTTGCTGTTAATACTGATGCTCAGGACCTTCTCTACACGACTGCTGACAAAAAAGTTTTGATTGGTCGTGAAGTGACGAAAGGTTTGGGTGCTGGTTCTGATCCTAAGATTGGTGAGGAGTCTGCTCGTGAGAATGAGCATGATTTGAG
>CAYPAC010000146.1:0-3765 GCA_964408615.1 uncultured Methanosarcinales archaeon | reverse complement strand
ATCTACACATCCTTCCACACTCTTTCCCTACACGACGCTCTTCCGATCTGAAACACTGGGCTACAAAGCAATACTTGCAGAAGGCGCAGACCACATTCTTGGTTGGAGAAGCCCGAACTTTGTTTACAAGCCGAGGCATAGCAAGCGAATGAAGCTGTTGCTGAAAAATTATCGTTTAAGCGATGACATAGCATTCAGGTTTGGCAACAAACAATGGGAACAATATCCTGTCACTGCAAGAAAATACGCAGACTGGATATCATCAATAATGGGGGACACAATAAACCTTTTCATGGACTACGAAACATTTGGAGAACACCAATGGGAAGACACTGGAATATTCAAGTTTTTAAGAGAACTGCCATATGAAATTTTTAAACGAAAATTGGGATTCCAAACACCAACAGAACTTATAGATATTGAAGCAAAAGACGAACTCGACATACACAATCCATTATCATGGGCAGACATAGAAAGAGACGTAAGCGCGTGGCTTGGCAACAGCATGCAAAACTCAGCAATGCACAGACTATACGCAATGAAACAGGCAGTTTATGCATCACGAGATGAACAACTGATAAATGCATGGAAAAAACTAACAACAAGCGACCACTTCTATTATATGTGCACAAAATGGTTCAACGACGGAGACGTGCACAAATACTTTAATCCATACGACACACCATACGACAGCTTCATCACATTCATGAACGTGTTAAATGACATTGCATTCAGGCTAAAAATAGAAGCAAAACAAGAAACAATACCACTGCCACGACAATGGATAAAAGCATGAAAAGCAAACTATTATTATCTGTGGAAAATGAAAAAAGATTTTTTTCGAATAATGGAGAAGTATATTCAAATTATTACGAGCTATTGGAAGGATTACGCGCAATGAACAGCAAAACATTTTATCACCACGTGGACGGCAACAAAAACGACTTTGCAAACTGGGTAAAAGATGTTTTTGACGACAAAAGATTAGCAAAAGAAATAACAAAACTGTCATTCCCAGAAATAACAGCAAAAAAAATAGAAAACAGAATAAAAACATTGCAAAAATTTATATAGCAGTTCAGTATATAATGTATAAAAAAGGGGTAACATGGTCAAGAAAAAAAAATCTGTTAAACAAAAGACTTCATCAAAGACTGCAAAAAAAACACGCGTAAAAAAACTGCTGCCTGCACAGGCAACAAAAATACTCTCTACAGTTAAACAACAAATAAAACAAAAAATTCCAGAAAGAGTAGAAGTTCACTTTGTTAAAAAAAGCTTAGGCAAAGCACCAGAAGAACACCACTTTGTACTGCACGACGGACGCAAGCTAAAAAGTCTGTATGAACTGGTAGATGAATTAGAAACAATGTCAGAAGACGCATTCAAAGACTACGTCAGTGAGTTTAAAAACGACTTTGCAAACTGGACAAAAGACATATTCCACGCACCAGAATTAGCAGATGAATTGTTCAAGATAAAAAACAAGTTTGACACGCAAAAAGCGGTCATGAAACACCTTCTAAGAGACATGCAAACACTTGTTCAAGAAGCAGTACATCAAACCACAGCACAAGCACACCACACTAATAAGGATAAAAAAGAACACGACAAACTTCTTCACAAACACATGGGAAAAGCAGGACGGTGTTTTATAGCTTAGTTTAATTGTTTCCCAACATAAACCCCATCATTCTTGTAACCAAGCTTTCGATAATATTCTCTAACGCCAATGCCCGAGATTACGAGCATTTTGTCAGCACTGAATCTTTCTTTTGCAATGCGTTCGGCTTCAGAAATCAGTTGCTTGCCTAAACCTTTGTGCTGAACTTTTTCAGCATCTTCAGAACCAATACCAACAGCACTGCCATAAACGTGCAGTTCTCTTATGATTGCAGTTGATGGAGTAATTTCTTGTCTTAAGCATTGCGATGGTTTTCGCAAACGGCAAAAACCAAGAATAATGTCATTCTTAGTGTCTTCTGCAGAAATAAAAACTTCAGTGCCTTTACTTGCTTCATACTCCTGCGTGATTATTTTAACAGAACTCCAGTCAACAATTCTTCCCTGCGGTTCCCTGCAGCGAATACAACGACACTGCGGCTTAAACTTTTGATGAATGTACTGCCGCAAATTAGTAATACCAACACCAGCATCCCAAAATTTAGTAGGAACATCACGCTGGATGCGCTGAATACGACAGTATTCTGGCACAAATTTCTTCATTTCAGCAATCAGTTCAGCAGCATCTTCAGTTGATAACGGCGTGAATTTTTTGTTGAGAAAATCCTGATAAAGCAATGTGCCTTTAGAAACCATGCAAGGATAAATTTTCAGCATATCAGGACAAAAATCAGGATTGCTGAAAAGCTCTTTAAAACCATTGATATCTCTTTCTTTATTAGTTAATGGAAGGCCCGGCATGTAGTGAGCATTAATCTTAAAACCCAAATCTTTCAGGATGAGCATTGAATTGATTGAATCCTGAACTGTATGTCCGCGATGAACAATCTTCACAACATCTTCATACACACTTTGAATTCCCAACTCAACACGAGTACAGCCATAATCTAACATTTCATTGCCATGTTCAAGCAAACCAAAATCTGGCTTTGTTTCAATCGTCAAACCAATACAACGAATTTTTGAAGATTCATTCTTTTGCTTTTCTTCATCCAAAGAAGATGAACCTTTCAATGCCAACAATTTCTGATGAATTCTATCAATACGTTTTTTGTCACCGACAAGCCCGGGAAGCTCAAAAAATTCTTTAAACTTCAAAATATTCAATTCATTGTTTTCAAAAAACAAATCAGAAAAAACATTCATCGCACAAAAAGTGTCGCGGATAAAACGGTTTTTGTATTCTTTTGGTGTTGAGAGAAAAGTTCCGCCCATAACAATAATATCAATTTTGTCCATAGAATGACCAAGAATAACGTATTGTTCAAGACGATTCATGACCTGCAAAAAAGCATCATAATTGTTACGCATCCCCCGCATTGTAGCAGGCTCGTGACCAGTATAACTCTGTGGCACGTCACCAAAAATACTCTTTAATCCACCCGGACAAAACGTGCAACGACCGTGAGGACAATTATGAGGCGCAGTCATGATAGCAACAGGCACGACACCACTTAATGTGCGGACAGGCTTTGTTAAAGGTTTAAACTGTTTCAGTTCTTCAGGAGACAAATGAAGCAGAATATCGATAGTTGAAGGAATACGCTTCAAACCGTGCTTTTTTGATAAAACAATTTTCGTTTTAAGAAACTGTTTTGATGAAGGGTTTTGTTTGAGTTCTGTGATGATTTCTGAATAAAATTGAGATGACATTGAGATAAGAAAGCGATGGCGCTTTTTAAACCTCACTAACACTAAATTAGTAGAAAGCTTTAAATATAAAACACGTTTTAATAATAAAATAAGTTGTAGGCTATGAAATGGAAATTGCGATAACAAAAATGTCTGAGAATGGGCAAGTAGTTATTCCCGCAGAAGTCAGGGAAGACGCGGGGATAAAACCATCAACAAAGTTTTTAGTTTTTAATCAAGGCGGAGATGTTTTACTAAAAGTAATCAATAAGGAAACATTGACAAAGGATATAAGTTTGCTTGAATCAATAGAAATGAGTGAAAAACAAATTAAAGCAGGGAAATTTGTTAAGGTAAACACGTTTATGAGCGATGAAAAGATTGATGCTTTGTTGATGTGTCAGAAATTGCTCTTGACGCACACTACTCACTTCAGTCTGTAGATAGGAC
>CAYPAC010000145.1:0-3765 GCA_964408615.1 uncultured Methanosarcinales archaeon | reverse complement strand
CTGTAAACAAGATTCCTGCAAATTCCAACAAATGTGTCTTATTCATTTTTCTCAACTAATTCTGGGTCTGATAAAAATCCTTCTCGTTTAATGTCTGTTATTATGTAGTGTGTTTCTTTTTCTTTGATGTGGAATTTGTTTTCAATGTGTTCTGAAAAATATTCAAGTTCTTCGACGTTTTTGAATATGCATTCTATTATGAAGTCGTATTTGTTGGTTATTCTGCATAGATTGTTTACGTTTGGGTGTTTGGTTAGGTATGCCAGAATTGCGTTTCTTTCGTCTTTTTCAACGCTGACGAGAATGGTTGCTCTTGCTGCATAGTTGAGTTTTTGGAAGTCAAAGAGAATGGTGTGTTTTGTGATGAGTTTGTAGTGTTGTCTGTTGTTTAGCATGTCGAATAGTGTGCTCACTGGTACGCTGGTTTTGCGCGATAGTTCTGTTAGTTGCATTCGTCCTTGTGAACGCAGGTGTGACAGTACAAATAGTTCTTGTTGTTCTGTTAGTGGTTTTTTGCCCATAAGGGTTGCAGAACGCCTGATTATTATATACTTTTTTCTTATAACTTATATAATTGCTTTAAATTATAAGTTTTCATAATGTTTTTAAATAGCGCACATTAAAGCTATGAATGCGTCGTAAGATTATTCAGCTGGCTGGTAAAACTCTTGTTGTCAGCCTGCCGAGCAAGTGGGTTAAGTCTTCAGGTGTTCGAAAGGGTGATGAGGTTGAGTTAATTGAGTCTGGGCATGGTTTTTTGATTGCTCCTGTTGAAACAAAAATTTCTTTAAAGAGTGTTATTGATGTTTCTGGTTTGAATTCTTCTCTTGTTTGGCATTATTTGACTTCTGCTTATGTTAAGGGTATTGAAGAAATTGATGTGCGTTTTTCTGGTGCTGAAATTATGAATCCTCGAACAAAAAAAACAGTTAAAACTATTGAATTTATTGGTGATGTTGTTTCTTCTTTGATTGGTATGGAATTGGTTCGGTATGGCAGTAATTTCTGTATTGTTAAGGAAGTTTCTGAGTTAAAAAAGGGTGAGTTTGATACTGTACTTAAGCGTTTGTTTTTTACTGTTTGTACTTTTTCTGCTGATGTCGTGAATGCAATTAATGAAAGAGATATTGGTGCATTGAGGAATTGTGCCGAGTTGGAAAAAACTGTTAATCGTTTGTGTTTGTTTTGTTGGCGCGCAGTGAGTAAAGGTGTTTTTTCAACTTCTGTCGAAACTGTTTCTTTTTATAGTGTTGTTTTCTTGCTTGAAGAAATTGCAGATGTTTATGCAAGAATTTGTGAGTTGGATGAAAAAATAATTAAGATTGCTGAATTAAGACAGTCTTTGCAGGGTAGTGCTCAGGTTGTTAAAGAGCTTTATGATATTTTTTATGATTTTGACAAGAAAAAAATAAGTGAGTTTTACGCGCGTTGTCGTGAATTAAAAGAACAGTCTGTGGAAAAAAAGTTCAGGTATTCTGCAGTGATTGCTGATAAGTGCACTTCTATATCTGTTGCGCGTATTGTTCTCTCTCTCGATGTTCACACGCTTGCATAAGCTCGTCTAAAAATTTTTCAAAAAATAATTTTTCAGACGCGAATTTTTTAACTTCTTGAATGACATCAACTGTTGTTTGGTATGCTTCTAAAGGATTGCCTTCTTGATATTCTATGCTTCTGCCAAGCAAGTATGTTGTTCTGAATGCGCTTGCGTAACTCATTTGTTGAATTTCTTTTTTCGTTGGTGGCTTGTTTAATATTTTTAAGCTTTGTTCGTAAACAGGTTCTCTTGGTGTTTTGGGTGAAAGTGAGCTTGTAACATCTTCAACTTCCTGTCCTATAACTCCTTTGCATGCGTCGCCAAAGTCAATAATGCTTAAGGTTTCAGATGGTTGAAGAATTATGTTTCATGCGTGTGGCTTTACATCAATAATTTGTTGTTTTTCACAAGACAAATATGCTGGAATAAATATTCCTGCCATATACATTCTTTGTTGTTCATCTTCATCTTGGGTTATTCTTTGCACAAATTTTTTGAATGCCGTAAAATAATCTGTTTTTTTTGTTGTTATTTTCTTTTTGTCGCAATATTCTTGTGCTCGAACATCTGCTTCCAGTACCAGTTCTAATGCATCAAATAATTTTACTTCTTTGTCTTCTGTTTGAGATAATGGAATTCCTGTTATGTACGCTACACAAAAATAATCTCTGGCTTCATCTTGATGTCGTGGATGCTTTATTTTTCGCACATATGCGAGTGGTTGTGCTGTTTGTTTTTTGTTTGTTGCAGATACGTAAAAAATGTGTGTCATTTTGTTTTCGTATGACAAATCATTTTTGCTGCATTTGAGTCCTATTGTACGCATGATTTCTGATACTGGGTACGTGCAGAATTCATCGCTTGAAAATGCAATTGTTCGAAAGTCTTCTTGTTTTGATTGCTGAATAATTTTGCGTAATTCTCTGTTTGCTTCGTGTTGGTCTCCTATTGTTGAGTGAAAATAAATGCTGAGCAGTTTGTTGTCAAGGTTTTCTTTGTCTGAATTAACACCTATACCTGTTAGTAAGCTTGCTGTTGCTGTTTTGTGGCGTTTGTAGTCTGTTAATCCTTGTTCAATTAATTTGAGGGGTTGTTGAAATATTGCTGTAATAAGTGTGTATAATGAGCTTATTGTTGTTATCCCGCTTATATCTGAAAGGACTTCAAATGGGCTTCTTGTTGTTGTGGTTTGTGTCTGCATGCAGTCGCGGAGCATTAGCATTCCTTTGCCGTATTGTCCTTTTAGTATTGTTAGTTCTGCTTTTTCAGTTTGTATTGCTGGTTGTGAGTATTGTGATGCAATTTTTTCTATCTCTGATAATGTTGCAAGTGCATCGTCATAATTTCCTCTGATTTTTTGCAATTTTTCTTTTAGTGCAAGTTTGTAATAATTTCTTGTGGAAGAGTGTCCAATTGCTGCTGTAAAGAGTCCTGCAAATAGTGTTGCTGTTGCCGCAGTTGTTGCTAAAAGTGTGTTGAGCACAAATGTTGGAATTGTATAATGTTCGTATCCATAACTGAATTTTTGTGCGAAGTAAGCAAATGTTGCAATGCCTGCTATAGTTGCAGGAATTTGTGGCTGTTCAAGAATTTTGTCCATGGTTGTTGATTTTTGAGTGTCATAGAATTTTTGTAATTCTTTCCGTGTGTTAGCCAGTGTCGCTAATGAGTTTATTAGTGTATAGCTCGCCAGAAACATGCTTGTTTTTGTTTCTGCATCAACTATGTTATCAGGGAATGTTGCAATTGCTGCAATGCCTGCAGTCGCGAGTGCTGTTATTGCTGGTTGTTTTAAAATGGGATTTTTTGCTTGATTATCAGAATAAAATTTATTTTTTATTACAGAACTTATTGCATGCGCTGCAATGCCTGTTGCAATGGAATAACAAAAAATGTTTTCTTCTGTTGCTTGTTGTCTTACCAGCTCTGCTGTTGTTACTAATGTTGTTGCAGTTCCTGTCCAAACTGGATGATTAATTGCTGTTTCAAACAAAAATTTGCCTGTGTTTTTTATATCGTGTGCAATATTTTTTGCTGTGTTTATTATTGTTTCAAGGTTCATTTATGGTACTAATGCTTGTTGTTTAAAAATGTCAGTGTTGTTGTCTCGCTAAAATTCTGCTGTGAGCTTGCGAACTGTAGAATTTTTAACAAATATCCAGCTTTAAAGAAATGTCATATCCTGCTGTGATTGTTAGCAGGTGTGTTTTTGATTCTCGTTCTGCTTT
>CAYPAC010000144.1:0-3767 GCA_964408615.1 uncultured Methanosarcinales archaeon | reverse complement strand
TGGCTCAAGTAGTTGATTTATGTGTTGAGCAACATCTGTTTTTAAGTCGCTTGGGTGTAATTGTCCTTTAGCGTATGTTTCATTCAGTTCTTGTATAGTTGCGAATTCAACATCTCCGCCATATTTTTTGTCTCTATTTATTTTCATTGTTTTGAAGTTTGGGAATATTATGTGTTTTGCGTAATCTATAAGTGGATTTTCCATAATTGTGTTTGGCGGGCAGTATGCTTTGTTTATTTTTCTTTTTACTTCTTCTGCGTCATCGTCCATGAATATTGCAGAGTCTGGATTGCTTTTTGACATTTTTATGTCTATGGTTCGTTCTATTTTGTCTCCTTCAACAGCAGGTGATGGTTGTGTCAGCCCCATGAGCATGTGGTGGTGTACTGCAACGGGTTTCCAAAATCCAAGTTTTGGGCCTAATTCTCGTGCAAGTATGTTTACTTTTCTTTGGTCCATGCCTAATTGTGTTATGTCTACTTTTAATTGAAAGATGTCTGCGCATTGCATGCATGGATAGAAGATTTGTGCCGCGCTGAGAGTGTCTGTTTCTTTTCTTCCCATTATTTGGCTGCATCTTATTATTCTGTTGAGTGTTGAGTTGCGCCCGATTTGTACGACTGTTTTCCAGTAATTTTCATCTTTCATAACGTCTTTTGACCACAAAAATTCGACGTTGTCTGTGTTCATTCCGCATGCTTTCCATACTTCTATGAAATACTGTCCAACATCCCGTATTTTTTCAATGTCTCCCTCCATTTTGTTGTTCATCCATGCAAACCAGTCTGCAACCCACATTTTGAATTTGCATCCTGCTTTTATCATTGTGTTGATGTTTGTTGCCCTGAGGATTCCTTGGGCGATGTGTATTCTTCCGCTTGGTTCAAACCCGTCGTACGCTATTGGGTGTTTTTTTGTTTCAAGAAGTGTTCTTAATTCTTCTTCTGTTAGTATTTCTTCTCCTACTTGTTTGATGAGCTGTATTTTTTGTTCTGTATCCATTCCTTTTTGTTGCCATTTATTTCTATATAAAACTTGCGTCGAAGAAAAGTATTTAAACTCAAATTCCAGTTTGTACTTTATCATGGTTGTTGAATCTTTGATTAGTCCTTTTAAGGCTGAGCGCAGGCCGTTGGAGGTTTTTTTTCTTGGTGTTTTTTATAGTTCTATTGCTTTGTTTTTGTCGTTGTGGATTTTTGAGGAGTATGCTGGTTTGGTGATGGTTTTTTTTACTGTTATGGCTTGTTTGCCTTTGATGTATCACTTGCTTGCTTTTGAGGAGGAAAAGGATATTGAGTTTTTTGATGAGCGTGTTTTGCTTAAAGAGCATGGCAAGGCAGTGAATGCTTATTTGATGATTTTTTTGGGAATGACTGTTGGTTTTACTTTTTGGTATGTTGTTTTGCCTTCTGCTTTGTCAGCAGGTATTTTTCAGATTCAGACAAACATGATTTCTAATCTTAATCAGCAGGTTACTGGGCATTTTTTGCAGATTTCTCTCGTTAGCAAGATTTTTCTTAATAATGTTAAGGTTTTGATTTTTTGTATTTTGTTTTCTTTTGTTTATGGGAGTGGTGCGTTGTTTATTTTGTCGTGGATTGCTTCTGTGATTGGTGCTGCTGCAGGTAATTTTATTCGCACGCATCTTGCGGATTTTGCTAATTCAGTTGGCTTGGTTAAGTTTGGTTCTTATTTTTATGTTGTTGGTTTGAGTTTGTTGCGTTATTCATTGCATGGTATTCCCGAAATTCTTGCTTATTTGGTTGCAGGGATTGCAGGCGGGATTCTTTCTGTTGCTATTATACGTCACGAGTTTGGCACTAAGAATTTTGAGCGTATTTTGCTTGATATTTCAGATTTGGTTTTGATTTCAGTTTTTATTTTGTTTTTTGCTGCTTTGGTTGAGGTGTTTATTACACCTATGTTTTTTACTTGATTATGAGGGGTTTAAAAGATGGTGTATAAATTATCACAGTATGTTGGTCAGTTGAGACAGCAGGCTCATTCGAGGTCATTTGTTAAGGCGCATTTGTTGCGTCAGGGTTATTCTCCGATAATAGTCAGCGAGGTTCTTAAGCCTTCTTTTCCAACTGTTCATCCTGTTAAAACCAATTATTTTTTTGTTTTTTTGGTCACTTTTTTTTTAGTAGCATTGATTGGTTTGTTTTTGTGGTGGTTTTTTCAGCCTGTAGAGGTTTCTTTGAAGTTAAATCCTGTTGTTTCTTCTGTTTCTTCAGGAAATTTTGTTGTTTTTGATAAAATATTGTCCTCGTCTATTGACAAAGTTTCTGTTGATGTTTTGTATGAATTGTTGTTTGATAAAAAAAGAGTTATTGAGCGTCGTGAAAAATTGTTGATTTCTGGTTCTCAGAAAATTCCTTCTAAATTTGTTGTTCCTGCAGGCATTAAGTCTGGTGATTATTTGTTGAAGGTGACTGTTTTTTTTAACGGCAACTTTGTTTCTGATGAGTTTTCTGTTAGTGTAAATGAAGTTGCAATTCCTATTGTCTCTGTTAAGAATGTTAGTGCAGAAACTTTTAATGAATGTGTTCCTAAGTGTGTTGCTGTTAGTCAGTGTACAAGTGCAGAATGTGTTGAGGGTAGTTGTGTTTCTTTGCCAATAATTCCTTGTTGTGGCAATGGCAAGTGTGAGTCTGATGAAACTGTTGATTCTTGTTTGATAGATTGCAGTGAGCCTCCAAGTTCAAAAGAGTCGGTTGTTGACTCTGCTTTATTTGTTGTTAAGCGGGATGTTTCTCAGGCGGTTTTGTTGTGTAATTCTTTGATTGAGGATGATGCAGTTGATTCTTGTATTGAAACAATTTCTGAGGATTCTATTTCAAGTGTTGTTTGTGATGCTTTGCGTTCCAGGAGTAGTAAGGATAGTTGTTACATGTCTTTTGCTCTTGATGGTGATTTTTCTGTGTGTGACAAAATTACAGACCGTTATCAGTCTAATTCTTGTTGGTACCTTGCGCAGGCCAAGGAATTTCAGTCGCGCCAGCTTGCTTAAATTCTCGAAATAAATCCGTGTCTTGGTTCAAATATGTCTCCTGCTTTTTTGAGTTTTTGTATGATTTCTTCTACGTCGCTTTCTCCCATTCCTTTTTCACTGGCTGTTTTGATGACATCTTCAACAGGTATTGTTTTGCCAAGTTTGTTTTCAAGCTCTACTATTATTTCTTTTATTGTTACTATTTTGTTTCTTTGTGCAGCTGGCATTTCTGTTGCTATTCTGTCTATGTCTATTGTTCCTGTTTTTTCATCAAATGCTACTTGTCGTAGGCAATAATCCATTAATTCTATTGATTTTTTTGCGTCTTTTTTTAGTACTTTGTCGCTTAGTCTTAGTTTTGCTGATGCTTCTGACATTCTTACAAGTCCTTCAAGTTGTCGTGCTGAAATAGGGACTGATTTTACTCCTTGTGCTGCAGAGGATGACCTCATTTTTATGTAGTATTCCTGCAGTTCTTGTATTGCGCCGTCTGTTAGTTTTGGTATTATTTTTTGGCGTGCGTATGCGATATATTTTCTCAATAATTTTGTTGGGATGTCTGGTGTTTCTGTGTTGTGCTGGTGTAGGTTGAGTATGAATTTTGCCATTTTTTCATCTTTTGTTGTTTCTGGCAGGTCTTTGATTGGGAATATTAGGTCAAACCTGTTTATGAGTGTGGGTGGCAGGTTTATTTGTTCGGCTATTGTTGCGTATGGGTCAAATCCTCCGAATTTAGGGTTTGCTGCTGCTAATACTGTTGTTTCGCATCTTA
>CAYPAC010000143.1:0-3775 GCA_964408615.1 uncultured Methanosarcinales archaeon | reverse complement strand
AATTCCTGTATGTCCGCAGGATATTGTTGCAGTCTTCCAATGATTTTTACGCGATAGTCTTGTTTTTCTTTTGCCAGCAGTTTTTTGAATTCTTTTCTTGTAATTTCAAATAATTTGTCAACTTCTTCTTTTGGTCTGTTAAAATTCTCAATAGATAATGCATACAGTGTGACTTCTTGCACGCCTAATTCTTTGCACCACGTCAAAACATTTTCAAGTGTTCTTGCTCCTGCTTCGTGTCCTTGCCACGCTGCTTTTAGTTTGTGTTGTTTTGCCCACCGTCTGTTGCCGTCCATGATGATGCCGATGTGTTTTGGAATTTTAGGTTGGTCTGTCATTTTAGTCCTTGTTGTGCTTTTTCAGCAGCATTTGTTTGCTTGGTTGATGAGCATAACTTGTTGCGGCAGTTGGTTGTTTAAAAACTTCACGGATTTTCAGCTTGCATATTTGTGGTTATTTACAACTTCGTCCTCGCATTAGCACCAAAACAAAACATTTAAATATGAATAAGATTAATCTTATTTCTGACTAAAATGGCAGAATTGGAAATAACAAGAATGAGTTCAAGGGGGCAGATAGTTATTCCTCTCCAAATTAGGAAAGGTTTTTCTGAGGGTGAAAAATTTGTGGTCATCAAGGCAGGCAAGCATTTGATACTTAAAAGTGTTAATGATTTTGACGAAAATATAGAGGAAGATTTGGAATTTGCGCGCAGGACAGAGGAAGCGTGGAAGCGTTATGAGAGCGGAGAATTTAAGTCATTGCCTGTTGATGATTTTCTTGCAGAGCTTGAAAAATGTTGAATGTTGAACATTCTCCTAATTTTCTTTCAGTTGTTGCGAAAATAAAAAATGCCGGTGAAAAAGAACGGATTAGAAAATTGATTAAGAAAATTATTGAAGTTCCTGAAATCGGCAAGCCAATGCGGTATTCAAGGCAGGGCACGAGAGAAGTTTATGCAGGTTCATTTAGGCTTTCTTATAGTTATGTTAAAAAAGAAGACAAATTAATTTTTCTTGATTTGTATAGGAAAGGGGGTTGATTTTCGTAATGTAGTTTCCTTTCCTATGTTAGCGGAATTTAACTATTTTCATACGGTTATTAAATTCCGCCACTATATCATAAGGACAAACAATAAATCATTTCGCCCTCGCGCTCGCACGGCTTCGCCGTGCTCGCGAAATTCTATTTGTTCAAGAATGTTTGTAATGTCAAGATTGGTTCATTCACTGCTTTTTTAGTGAATTTTATGTCTGCAGTAATTAAGGTGGTGTTTTGATATTTTGCCAGTGCAAGAAATATTGCGTCATAAACAGTGCAGTTGTAATGATATGCAAGAGAAATCGCTTTTTCAAAGAGAGGGGGTGTTGGAATTCTGACATTAAATCCGAGACCAATACATGCCGTAAGAGCATCTCGTACGTCGCGTTCACTGAAGTTTTTGTTCCATCGAAGACTGTTGGCTAATTCGTAAAGCGCAAGGTCGGGAACAAAGACGATAATATTCTCATCATGTATCTGCTTGAGCAATGCAATTGCTTGAGGAGAGTCGTTTTCATTGGTGTACAATTTTACGATGATTGAAGTATCTAGAACACACGTTTTTTGCGCCATTTAGTAATTTCCTTCGTGCCAGACCATGTTCCTGCTTTTTGCCGTAGTCTGTTCATTATTTTAAGTGATTCCTCTAATTGTAATGTATTGCAGTGTTGTTTCACAATTTGTGTAAAATGTTGTGCAATTGTTTGTCCTTGGCGTACAGAGTCTATCTTGAAAAGCTTCCATGTCTCTGCGTCAACACCCTTAATTGTAACTGTTGTTGCCATAAAGTAAGAAAAGTAAGACTTGTTTAAATAGTTTGTGTCCTCGCGCTCGCACGGCTTCGCCGTGCTCGCGAGGGTGAGTTACATTTTTAAAGAACAGATTATTCGTTTGCTTCTATGCCTTCAGAACGCTACGATCCGAAAAGTATTGAGCCAGAAATGCTTGCTTTTTGGGACAAGAATAAAATCTATGTTAAAGCTAAAGATAAGAACAAAAAGCCTTTTTATTTTTTAGATGGTCCGCCTTATACTTCTGGCAGTGTTCATATTGGTACTGCGTGGAATAAATCTTTGAAGGATATGTTTTTGCGTTACAAAAGAATGCGTGGTTTTGATGTGTGGGATCGTGCTGGTTATGACATGCATGGTTTGCCTACAGAGCATAAAGTTCAGGACAAGTTTAATGTTCATTTGAAGGAAGAAATTGTCAAGTTTGGTGTTGCAAAGTTTGTGAAAGAATGTGAGAATCTTTGCATCACAAACATGCACTTAATGTCCAAAGACTTTCAGCGTATGGGTGTCTGGATGAACTTCAACAATCCATATCAATCAATAAAAAAAGAATTTATTGAGGGTGAATGGTGGCTCATAAAGCAGGCGCACGAAAAAGGCAGATTGTACGAAAGTTTGCGAACTATGACTTGGTGTGCGAATTGTGAGACTTCTGTTGCAAAGCATGAATTAGAGTATGAATCTGTTAAGGATAATTCTATTTTTGTGAAGTTTAAGGTTAAGAATGCTGAAAATGAATTTTTGATTGTGTGGACTACGACTCCTTGGACTATTCCTTTTAATCTTGCTGTGATGGTGAATCCAGATATTGATTACGTGCGCGCAAAAGTTGATGATGAGGTGTGGATTGTTGCAAAGCCTTTGTCAATTGCAGTTAGTGGCGCTGTTGCAAACAAGCAATTTACTGTAATGGAACAACTAAAGGGTTCTGCATTGGACGGCTTGGAATACGTGCATCCTTTTGCTGATGTAATAAATTATTCTGTTATTAAAAAACAGTCTGTTCGTGTTCACACTGTTGTTTTGTCGTCAGAATATGTTGATACTACTGCAGGCACTGGGCTTGTTCATTGTGCCCCTGGTTGTGGTCCTGAGGATTATGAGGTTGGTCACAAGTATGGCATTCCTCCTTTCAATAGTATTAATGAGCGTGGTGTTTTTCCAGCTGATATGGGTGAATTTTCTGGTTTTGTTGCAAAGAAAGATGATTCAAAATTTACTGAGGCATTAAAAAAGCTCAATGCAATTATTGAAACAACTGTTGTTGAGCATGATTATGCTCATTGCTGGCGCTGTCATAAGCCGGTTATTTTTCGCACGACAAAACAGTGGTTTTTCAAAGTTGAAGATTTGAAAGACAAAATGATTGCTGCTAACAAAGACATTGAGTGGACTCCGCATGCTGCATTTAATGCTTTTGATTCGTGGCTGAAAAATCTTAGAGACAATTCAATCTCCAAACAAAATTTTTGGGGCACGCCTTTGCCTGTCTGGCGTTGTGATGCGTGCAATGATTATGAGGTTATTTCTTCTGTTGCCGAGCTTGAACAGCGTTCGAGAACAAAAGTTACAGAACTCCACAAGCCTTGGATTGATGAGATAGAAATTCCTTGTGCTTGTGGAAAAAAGAAAAAGCGTGTTCCTGACATTCTTGATGTTTGGGTTGATGCTGGCACGACTTCTTGGAATTGTCTTGATTTTCCTCAGCGTAAGGATTTGTTTGAAAAGCTTTTTCCTGCCGAGTTTATTTTGGAGGGCAAGGACCAGATTCGCGGCTGGTTTAATTTGTTGATGGTTGCTTCAATGATTGCTCTTGGAAGTCCTTCTTTTAAGTCTGTTTACATGCATGGTTTTATTCAGGATGCTCTTGGCAGGAAGATGTCTAAATCTCTTGGCAACTATATTTTGCCTGAGGAAGTTATTGGTGTTCATGGTGCTGA
>CAYPAC010000142.1:0-3813 GCA_964408615.1 uncultured Methanosarcinales archaeon | reverse complement strand
CATTTTCAAATAAAAGTCAGCCATGAATCGGTTCGGGAATGGATTGAAAAAGCAGCTCAGTCTGTCATAAACCCTGCTTTGGCTCGTTATAACATTAAAGATTGGTGTGCGGATGAAACCGCAATCAAGGTTAATGGCGAACAGTTTTGGTTATGGGTCGTGTTCTCTCCAGAGTACAAAGTTGTCATTGCATGGCATGTGTCAAAAACAAGAACCGAAGAAGACGCAGTATTGTTGTTTGAAAAAGCGCTTACTGCAACAAAACACAGACCAGTTACTCTAACAACAGA
Organism: uncultured Methanosarcinales archaeon; assembly: GCA_964408615.1. Classification (GTDB taxonomy): domain Archaea; phylum Nanobdellota; class Nanobdellia; order Woesearchaeales; family ARS49; genus JACQMU01. The sequence continues at coordinate 3,523 of CAYPAC010000142.1, read as the reverse complement.
CCAGTTAGATCAGTATCCACTTGCACTGCAAAAAGTTTTAGGCAGAACAAACACGATACACATTCAAGTCCAAGAACTCGGCCAAAACAATCCAATCGAACGCTTCTTCCGCGAAGTCAAACGTCGCATCAAATCGTTCACAACATTCCGCGCACGGCACTCCACACAAACATTCTTCCACATGTTCTTCTACTGCTATCACTACCACAAACCACACAAAACATTGGACAACAGGACACCACTAAAAGGCCCAACAATCCAAGAGGCTTTAAAAAAGCCTCTAAAAACCCTACAAAGTTGACACTATCCCAGAAATCATGAAGAAATTGAATCAACGGAAGATTCGGTGGATTGTGAAGGAAATGAGGTTAGGAGTGCAAAGTGTTTGTCGGATAGCTCGACAACAGGGCATAACACCGCGGCATGCCCGGCGTGTGTTTGAGCGGTACAAGGATGAGAAGCGACCACGGTTAGAGAAGTGTGGGCAAAAATCTTTACCTATTGCAGAACAGGACGTGAGAGCCGTGTTGAGGGTTAGAAAACAGCACCCCGTAATGGGCGCGGTCAGCATTCAATTGGTGCTGGATGAACAAGGCAAACACATTCCACACAATCGCATACACAAAATACTCAAACAGCAAGGCCTGTCAGTTGAACAACCTGCAAAGCAAAAACGCAGGAAATGGATACGCTTTGAACGAGAGCACTCCAACAGCCTATGGCACATTGATTACTCTGAAATGGACGGAAAGCAGGTTTTAGGCCTAATAGACGATGCTTCCCGGTTCGTGCCATGGAGTGAAGAGTTTGATGAGGCAACAGCTGAAAACGCAGTAATAGCACTCAACAAAGCTGTTGCCAAATATGGCGTGCCACGACAACTATTATCCGACAACGGCAGCCACTTTGCATCAATCATCAAGCAAAGTTGCCCTGACCCAGAAAATAACGTGTTCCAAAAAAGATTGAACGAACTTGGAATCCAGCACATCAAAACGCGGGCACACCACCCACAAACCAACGGCAAAATGGAACGCTGGTTTGGCACACTCAAACAACTCAAACCACACTTCAAAACAATGAGGCGCTGCATGAACTACTACAACAACAAACGCCCCAACATGAGCCTAAACAACGGTCGCCTCAAAACGCCAGCCCAAGCGTTTATCGAAAAACTTAAAGGAGGAACAGCATGAAAAGATTTATAACGGACAATAATGCGGGACAACACAGTTTGCCGCTACAAAAAGCTAACAAAATTTGCCAATTATTGCAAGTGTTTTAGTTTCAGAAAGCAGCTTTCACAGACGTGTTTTTCAAGGTATGTTATGCCGTTTTTTGAGGCATTGTTGCAAAGAATGCATAGTGTTTCGCCAGCATGGTTTTTTTTGGTCTGTGCCCAGTCGGTTAACAGCGCCCAGTCAACCCACCTTGGAATTACCATTTCCATTAGCACGGTTTTGTCGTTTTGAAGGATTCTTTTCACATGGCTTGGCAGGATTACTTTGTCAAGCTTTTTCAGCCACTTTACCTTGTCAGTGTCACCCTTTCTCATGAACTCTGAGAGCTTTTCTTCAAAAACAAGCAATTTAAACCACTGCAATTAATAAGCCCAGACCCATTTAATAAAGTTGCGAAAAGCGTTTTTTTTCATTGTATTCAAAAGCATATGCGTATTCTGCCCCGTTGAAAACGGGGCAAGTACGCAGCGTAAACTCACGCAAGGGTTTTTTTTACACTAGGTTTAGTGCCCGTATCATTTCTATTATTTGCACTTCTATTACCGCGCTTAACCCTAATAGTATCATTCCAAACCCTAAAAGGATTACTGCGTGGGTGGCAATTATTTTGAATCTGACAGAGGAAATGCTTTCCCTTGTCATTGCCTTGTTCAATAATCCTCCTGCAATGCTTGAGGCAAAATATGCTGCTGCTTCAAACGGCAGGTAAGTGAATACAAGCAGTATCAGGACTGTGAATGTAATGGTTGGGTTTCCTACGTCCAAAAGGAATGATTGTTTTGCAGCAACCGCAAAAGCCGTTCCCCAAACAGTTGCGTTCCACACAATAATGAATGTTGTCCCGTATTCAAATAAGATAGCCAAAAACAGCCCGGTCAAAAGCACCATTGTGTTATTTAACAGTATGTCCACTAAAAGGTTTTCTTTTGTGAACGCTTTTCCTGAAATTATTTTGAACTGTTCTCCAAACAGCACTGAGCTTTTTTCAATCGGCAAAATCAGCGTGATTGCTGAAAAGCAAAGCATTATTCCCATGAAAAGGAAAAAGTAAATTTTGAAGAGGTTTTTGTGGTCTTCAAAGACGCTGCGCAAAGTGATTGTGTGCTTTACTGTGACGACTTCTTCCAAAAACAACACTTTTGTGCCAATGCTTTTGGTAGTGCCAAGCATTTTTTCTGACAAAGACAGTTTTTTGTCCACTTGTGAAATTGCCGCAAGCGAAATCAGGAACACTGCTGCAAGCCCGATGTTTTGGGAAAAAATCATTATGCTTGCTCCAATTCCCACAAGCGAATAAATGAACCCGATGAAAAAATAGTAAAAGTCCTCGCTTTTTAGCCCAGTTGCCCAGAAAAGCTTTTTTAAAATCATTTTCATATACAACAATTGTTTAGGTGTTTAAATTTCTTTGCTGGGTGAAAAATTGCAGGTAAAACTTGAAAATTGTTCAATTGATTTTTTGAAGCATGCAAGCGCCCTGATTAGTTTTGGCGTGAAAAAAATTTTCATTGACCCATGGCAGCTTCCATTAAATCCGCCAAAAGCCGACCTTATTTTGGTGACGCATGAGCATTATGACCACTGTGACCAAAACGCAATCAACAAAATTTCAAAGCCCGAAACCATAATTGTGGCAAACGAGGTTTGCTCTGCAAAAATTAGGGGAAAAATAAAAATCCTTATCGTTGGAGAATCAATCAATTTATCAGGCGTGGAAATTTTTGGCGTGGCAGCATACAACATTAATAAAAAATTCCACCCAAAAGGGTTAGTTATTGGATTTGTTTTGGAATTGAACGGAGTGCGCATTTACCATGCGGGAGACACTGATTTTATTCCGGAAATGAATGACTTAAAAAACTTAAATCTTGATGTTGCCATGCTGCCGATGGGCGGAAAATTTACCATGGATGCTAACGATGCAATTCAAGCCGCCAATGCAATTGCCGCCAAAATCACCATTCCCATGCATTACAAAAGAATATTAGGTGACACATACAAAGAGGCAGAAAAGAAATTAAAACAAGGCATCACCAACTCCCAAGTAGTTATTCTTCAAGAGCTACAATAAGTTTTCTAAGTTTAAGCCTCATTAAGCCTTTTTTAGCTCCTTTTCAACCCTTTCCGCTAAAAATATTTTCATTAGCGATTGGTAAGGTACGTCTCTAAAGTTTGCTATCTCTTTTATTCGAGCAATAAGCCACTCAGGCAATCTTAATGAAATGGTCTCAGTTGAAGGCTTAAGATTAGGAAAAATTACCTTTTCTGCCTTATTTATATCA
>CAYPAC010000141.1:2384-3819 GCA_964408615.1 uncultured Methanosarcinales archaeon | reverse complement strand
TGTTCCATAAAACAACCTCATCTATTTTTCCGCAATCTAATTGCATTAGTCCTGCATTGTCTAAAAATTCTTTTGTTGCTTTGTCTGCTGCTATTTTTGCTGCTTCCTGAATAAAAAAGCGGGTTTGTTCTTCGTTTGTTCTTAAATCCAAAACTTCAATAGCTCGCTCACCTATTGTTTTCATGGGACTTATTTGTTTTTCGAGATTGTGAATTATTGTTATTAAAGTTATAAGTGTTCCTAATGTAATCAAGACAAGTGATATGCTGAAGATTAGTGCTTTGTTGTTCATTTGAAGTGCTCCATTGGTATACAGAATGTTACAGTAAAAAAGTCTGCAAGTTCTTTTCTTGGCAATAGAATAAAGCCGAATGCGTTGTTGTGTGCTTTACAGATGTATTCTGTTGGTTGTCGACTGCTTGGATATATTGCTATCTTTGGTGCCTTTTTGTCCTTGTTTAAATAATATTTTTCTAGCGCTGGATTTATTATGTCTTCAGCATTTCTAACCTCGGCAGGGTTTGTATTTTGTATAATTTCAAGTGGTGTTGTTTGTTTGTCTTGAATCATTGTTGGTTGTTGCAAAAAGTGTATCAACATTATTGTGGCATCGTAATTGTGTTTTGTTGTTGTTATTTTTTCTCCTTCTGCTGGCGGCGGCATGAAAGCCAGAACAAAAAAAAATATGATTACAATTGCTACAAATACTAAGTATGCATAAAAGTCTACAATGTATGTTGCTAAAAATCCTTTCCTTGACTTGGGCCATACTTGTAAAATTCGAGTTTTTTTATTCATGTTTGTTGCAGTACCTCTATTATTAATTTGTCCTGTTTAAACATGCCTTTATCATAAACAAATGTTGAATACTGTTGTTTTGTTTGGTAGATGTCTTTTCCGAATATTCCTTCTAATTGTTCTTCTAAGTCTTCAAACACTCTTTTGTTTAGATATGTTTTTTTGTTTGCATTTTCAGCAGTTATTTTTGCTGCAATGTGGAATTTTGTTGTGTCAAATGGAATGTCTGTTGTGAGTGCTTTGGTGTCTGTTATTTTTTGTGTGTCAATAATTGCAGGGTGTGTTCTGAATATTATATTGTCTTGATGCATTATTGCTGGCGACACAGCAATTCTTTGCGCAATAATTGGCGCTTCTATTGGTGCAATGACAATTCTCATGTTGATGTATTTTGTGACCATAAATGCTATTGAAACAATTAGGATTGCTAAGAACATGACTCTTAGTATCCAGATTGGGTAATTTAACATTTCAATACCCTTTTTGTTCATCTAAACACCTCTGCTATTGCTGTCGCAGCATTTTTTGTTTGCAATAAAAATGCAGATTTTCCGTCGATGTTTCCTATTTCTATTTGTACTGCTATTTTGTTTGTTTCAAGTATTTTTTTGTCGTCATCATCGTCAAGCCGGTTCAT